>JAZQUQ010000277.1:0-3939 GCA_045631365.1 Eubacteriales bacterium
CCGACTTCCCCGAGCTTGAAACCCTCTTCCCCGAGGATCTCGCTTGGCTCCGTACCCTCAAGGAAACAGACGAAAACGGAAAAACACGAAACTGGGGCGACGACGGCTTTGCGGTAAGACAGCATAACGGCAAGATTTACATTTTCGGAGCCACCGAAGTCGGTGCGCTGAACGGTACATACGATTTTATCGAAGAAAACCTCGATGTCATCTGGATCGGTCAGACCGAAGCGGGTATTATCTACGACGAAATGCCTACCGTCAACGCGATTAAAGCGGATTGCAGGGAAAAGTCCCCCTTTACCATCAGTGCAAGAAGCAATAATTCCGGTGTGTACGGGCAGCGGAACAAGCAGTATGTAACCGATTATCCCTACGGCCCCGATGCCAATGTGAAGGATCTTGTTCTGAACAGTCCCCTCTATGACCCCAATATTGAGGAGTACTGGGATACCGATGAAAACGGAAATCATCTCGCTCCCGACGCATCCAGAAGCGCATACGGCGAGCCTGCGCCCGAGACCGCATCCAAGCATGTCAACTTCTGGAGCCAACTGACGGTGGATGCCGTAGCCGCCAGCGTGATCGCACAGCTGGATGCCATGAACGAAGCCGACCGCCCCAAGTATTTCAACGTCTGCATGGAGGATAATTACTCCCTCAGCGTTTATCCCGAAATGACGGAACCCTTTGAATACGCCCCCGGTCAGTTCGTATATCCCACGGACTCCGACTATATCACCACCGTATACTTCACCTTTATCAACCGTGTGGCACAACAGGTGGCGGAGAAGTATCCCGATATCTATGTCAACACCCTTGCCTATGTATGGGCAACCGCTTCCCCCAGATGTGAGCTTGAAAAGAACGTCTCCGTTTGGTTCTGCCCCATTTTTGAAGATTACACCCAGGAAAGCTTTGCGGTTGGTCTTGCAGAAGTGGAAGCAGGCGAAATCAACAACTCGTCCCTTGAGGCCAAGTATCTCCATGATTGGATGGAGCAGCACCCCGATACGCCCAAAATGATCTACAACTATTACTTCTGCCACTATGTACAGGGCCTTTATGAGAGACCCCTTTGGACGCGGCTGCAGAATGACTTCCAATATTTTGCCGAAAACGGAATCATCGGAACCACCCACTGCGGCGCCGGTTCGGAAGGAGACCCTTACCCTCATCCCTATCAACCCAAAAAAGGTACCCCCGAAGAATTCACCTATGGGGATGCATACAACATGAATCTCCTGACCTTCTGGATCTACTACAAGCTTCTGTGGAATCCTTACGAGGACGTGGATGCCCTTGTCGCCGAATTCTGTGAAAAGGTTTACGGCGATGCCGCAGAACACATGAAGGAATACTATGCGATTCTCCGTAAGGGCTGGGATTTCGGTTCAAACGAGATCATTCCTTATGAATTCAACTCCAAAATCAAGTGGAACATCAATTCCCAGTACTACTATTTCAATTTCCTCAACATCGAAACAGACGACGGCGTGATGATCCTTGATGGGCTGGTGGATGCCATCACCAAAGCATGGGAAGCCGCAGATGATAAGACGAAAGAATTCATCCGACGTCCCTATGAGGTATTTACCGGAGGCTGGGAACGCTTCCTTCCTTAAAAACAAAGCGTTTTTGGGCACTTTTACGCACTTATAGCAGTTTTCATAGATCACCAATTCAAAATCAAGGGCTGATGCATTGGCAACGCATCAGCCCTCGTTTTTTACACTGTATTTACTTAATTGGCTATTCTGTTGAAGGTTTCTGGGGGAGTTTGAGGGGTCCTTTCTCAAAAAGACCCCTCAAGAAATGATTCACTTAAAACTTGTCAACAGGATAGAGAATCTTGAGCTGGTTTACCTTGCTCTGGTAAGCCGCCTGCTGCTTTTCCTCACGGAGTGCTTCCATCAGGTTCGCCTTGATTTCTTCGTAGGGCATTTCGCCGCCTTCTTCTCTCTTGTTGAGACGGATCAGGTGATAACCAAACTGTGTCTGAACGGGATCGGAAATGGTGCCCACTTCCATAACGGCACAAGCATTTTCGAACTCGGGAACCATCTGACCGCTTGCAAAATCGCCCAGGCTGCCGCCGTTCTTACCGCTGGGGCAGGAGCTGTTTTCCGCAGCAGCGTCTTCGAAGGAAACCTCACCCGCCTTGATCTTAGCAAGGATTTCGTTTGCCTTTTCTGCGCTGTCAACCAGAATGTGGCTTGCGTTGAAGGTAGTGCCTGCAACAAACTTTTCACGGTTTTCTTCGTAGTATGCTTTTGCATCGTCTTCGGTAACCTTAACCAGTTCCAGAGCCTTCTGCATTGCGTAGCTGGTGAGGAGGTCTTCCTTCAGACGAGCCATCTGTTCCTTGAATGCAGCTTCTCTCTCATACATGTTGCGCATTGCGTCCATGAGGAACAGTCTGCGATTGATGAGCTGGTCGAGAAGCATTGCTCTTCCCTGAGGGTTGTTGTAATTCTGACCGCGCTGACCCATCTGCATTACCATCATATCGAGGTCGCGCTCGGTAATGTTCTTTCCGCCAACGCTGGCGAGTACCTTATCTTCCATTGTGTTATTCCTTTCGGTGAATAGTGATATCAAGATATTATTGTAGCAGATATCCCACAGAATTGCAAGGTTTTTCCGAAAATATCCGCAAAAATCGGTCTTATTTTGTCAGCATGGAGAGACAGCTTTCAAAACGAACCCCGTACCAATGGGAATCGTCCCCAACCGTGGCACGGATACAGGCTGTTGTGAACTCTACCGCCGTCTTCATGGACGCAAGGAGCGTTTTCCCGCTTGTCAGAGCGCCGAACATGGTGCTTGCAAACACATCTCCCGTCCCCGGATACTTGTAGGGCAGATGTTCCGCAAAATATTCGGAAAACTCTCCCGTCTCACGGCAGTAGCTGACGCATCCCTGACTGCCCCCGCGGCATACCCCCGTCAAAACCGCAGTCTTCGCTCCAAGCTTGGTCAATCGGACAAGAATCTCGCGGATTTTTCCCATGTCGTCGTAAGTATCGGGAGCATATTCTTCCCCAAGGAGGAACGCGGCCTCCGTCAGGTTCGGCACAATCACATCCGCAACCGCGCAGAGCTTCCGCATTTCTTCCACGATGCGGCCGTCAAACCCTGCGTAAAGCTCCCCGTTGTCCGCCATTGCAGGATCGACGAAAACAAAGGTGGGGCGGAACCGTTCGATGACACCGCACACAATCTCCGCCTGCTCGGGAGAACCGAGATACCCCGTGTAAATGCCGTCCAACTCCAAACCGTGGCTGTCCCAATGGCGGGCGATCCCGTCGATATCCCCCGTGAGATCACGGAACGTGTAATCATCAAAGCATCCCGTGTGCGCCGACAAAACCGCCGTGGGAATCACAGTACACTCGATCCCCATCGCGGAAATAATAGGCAGCGCCACCGTCAGCGAACACTTGCCGAAACACGAAATATCCTGAATGGTTAAAATTCTCTTTTGCATGGGAGCTAACGTTACTTGGGAAAACTTTTTGCAAAAAGTTTTCCCAAACCCCTTCAAAAAACTTTGGATAAATATCAAATGGGAGTGCGGTTGTAATTCAAAGAAATGCTGGGTATGCTCTCCCCTCGTGGAATCGCTCCCCTACTTAACCGAAGAAATGCCGAGCCCACAAAGAATCCTATGTATTCTTTGGAAGAAACTGCGTTTCTTCATTGCCCGTTGGGGCTTCCCCACACCCTCGTGGGTTGCCTTCCAATCTCAGCTTCAGAAATGCCGAGTCCGTCTCCGGCACTGCCGGCACAAAAAACAGGCACCGTTTGCTACGATGCCTGTCGATTGGTTATTGAACACGAATCCGTAGTTACGGAAGAAATCTTGTAGGGTTTAATTACTTGATTTCTACTTCTGCGCCTGCAGCTGTGAGCTTTTCCTTGAGAGAATCTGCTTCT
>JAZQUQ010000278.1:0-4866 GCA_045631365.1 Eubacteriales bacterium
CAGGTCCACGCGCTCGGTGAAATGGTACACCAGATCGCACACGGGGCAGTTTGCCACGCAGGCAACGGGGGTTCTCTTTGCGTAACGAAGTCGGAGGCCAAGCGGTCTTAGGAAGACAAGACCTGATAACAACTCCTTGGCTCACAGAACGACATGGCTACGATCCGACTTCAGGTCCACGCGCTCGGTGAAATGGTACACCAGATCGCACACGGGGCAGTTTGCCACGCAGGCAACGGGGGTTCTCTTTGCGTAACGGGTGTAGACAATGGAGGAAAGTCCGCCCATGCTGATGCCCGTGGAGATAATGGGGGTGCTTTCGGGAAGATCAAACTCCTTCATAACCACGTCCACAATTTCGTCAACAAAAGCAAGGTTCTGCTTGTTCATCCAGCCCCAGGGGTTGCTGTAGGGGCAGAGGAACAGGATTCCGTTTTCGCCGTACAGCTTTCCGTCGGCGGGATCCTCGTGGTGCATGGTATTCCAGCCAAGCCAGCAATGCTCGATCACAATGCCGCGGATGGGGCGGATGCAGATTTTATCATTGGAATAGGTGAAATTCCGCAGGTTTTCGTATGTAATGATTTTTTCCATAATCAGACAATCCTTTTATAAAATTATCACATTAAATTATATCAAAACTCGAAAATAATGTCAAGGGTAAAAAGGAAAAGAAGACGGCCCCACGTTTTGGATGCGTGGAAGTCCGTCTTTTTGTCGGTCAGATTGCTTTGTAAACGAGAATCAGAGATTCTTTTCCGTGTGGAATCTCCGCTGTGAAGGAGGCAAGTTCTCTGCCATTCAGGGTGAGAACGGTCTTATGGTAATGTTCGTCGGTCAGAGTGACCTCGTAGGTCTTGCTTCCGTCGATGGCGTTGAGGCGGAAGGTCATTTTATCCTCTGGTGCGTTTTCACGACGGAAGAAGGCACAGAAGCCGCGGTCTCCGTCGGCAAGCTGGTATGCACACCAAACCTCGTCTCCGTAAACGGCAGGGGTGAGGGGGTAAAAATCCCCGTCCCAGTAATCACGGAGAGAGATAAGCTCTCGGAGTGGCTTTTTGGTACTTTCTGCGTCAAAATTTTCGCTCATTACTTCAAAGTTGCAGGCAATACCCATGGTCATGGCAGAACGGAAGGTGTTGGTATCCGTTGTCCACGAAGCGGTGGCATGATAGGGGATGTAACGGGAAATGCCAAGCGTTTGGTTCTGATGCCACCAGTAGGTCGGATGGACTTCATCGGAGGGATGGCAGCCCGAGTCACTTCGCCACAGGGGCACGCTTCGGCTGAGAAGCTCGTAATCGATACGACCGCCTCCGCCGGCACAGTTGTCGATAAGGAGTCCGGGAAATTCGGCAAGCAGCGCATCCCAGAGACGGTACAGATTGGTGATATGCTTGTTTTCGATGTATCCCTGACGGTCTGCCTCTTCGTGATGTCTCCAATATGGGCTGGGACCAAAGCAGCAGTCCTGGCGGTAGATATCAATGCCATGGTCACGGATGATGCGGAACAGGGTATCCCGGAGCCAAAGATATGCATCCTCCCTGTAAAGGGCAAAAATACGGAAAATATTGTTGGGTTTTCCGTTTTCAAGGAGCCATTCGGGGTGTTCCTTTGCGGTGTCGGACCGAATATCGATGCGTTCCGGTTCAAACCACAGTGTGAATGTCATTCCGTTATTGTGAGCTGCTTTGGAAATGGGGAGAAGTCCATGAGGGAAAAGCTTTTCTATATCGAAGGTGCCCTGCTGGTCATCACCGAACCAGGCAGCATCCAGCCAATGATTGTCGATATACTCGCATTTTTTCGATTGTTGGATACAGTAAAGCTGCCCTTCTTCCGTTGCCCAATGGGGATGGGGTGTTGACCAAGGGTTGCCTGTCTCGCAATAGCGATCGTAGCACTGCAGGGAGATGGGAAGGTGAAACCTTTCGCCCTTTCTCGCAGCGAGATTTGCGGCGGGACTCAGCTTTTCACGGAGAATACGGCGGAATTTCTGGCGTGTGCCCGTAAGACCTCTGCCGCAGCAGACAAGGGCACCGGCGGAACGGATGGATTCTCCGGGATTCAGGTACATATCGCATGCGGCAAAGCCCACTTTGAGAAAAGCGGTATTTCCCATTCTTTTGAGCTTGTACTTCCACTGTCCCGACCAGCCGATGGCAAAGAGCATGCAGCCGGCATCCGAGGTTACATCAAAGTAGGGAAACCCTTCTCTGGAGGAGCAGCCTTCCAGCGGTTCTTTTTCGATGACAGTCTGATCGGAAAAGTCGGCTTCCAGGGGCATGTAGGAGTTTTCTGTCCAGTCATCGCCGAACAGAGACTCCCACTTTGCATTTCCCGTCACAGGAAAGCGAATATCTGCACCATACAGCTCTGTAATCTGCTTTGTTTTGGTTGTTCCTTCATTGCGGAGGATCAGATGCCAGCGATAGCAGTCTTCCGCAACGGTTTCAAGATTCAGGATAACAAGAAGATTGCCAACCTTCCTCGAATAAGAGTCAGCGCTTTTTGTCATTTCAGAAGGGACGATATCAACACGTTCTCCCCCAAGCCGGAAGGAGGCGATTTTGGATTGAAAGATGGCTTCAAACATGAGGATTCTCCTTTTTCGGATGTCAGATTGCTTTGTATACAAGGATCAAAGATTCCATGGGATTCTCGATTGTTGCCGTAAAGGTGCGAAGCTCGCTGCCCGATACGGTGAGAACAGAGGAATGATAATCGTTGTCGGTCAGGATGACACGGTAGGTCTTTTCGTCGCAAAGGGCGTTGATGGTGAAGGTTTTTTCTGCCTCAGGTGCGTTTTCACGGCGGAAGAAGGCACAGAAGCCACCGTCACCGTCCGCAAGCTGGTAGGCACACCACACGTCATTTGCGTAATCTGCCTTGGTGAGGGGATAGAAATCGCCGTCCCAGTATTTCTGAAGCTCGGTCAGCTCGCGGAGACGCTTGATGGCAGAATCCGCATCAAAGGAATCGTCCATAACATGGAAGTTGCAGGCAAGTCCCATGGTGGCAGTGGAGCGGAACATATAGGGATCCGCAGACCATGTGCCGAGGGAGTGGTAGGGGAGATAGCGGGTGAGACCGAGGGTCTGATTCTGATGCCACAGATGGGTGGGATGTTCATCCGATGCGGGGAAGCAGGATGTGTCGCTTCGCCACATGGGAAGTCCGCGCATATTCAATTCGAAATCCAGTCGCTGACCGCCGCTTGAGCAGTTGTCGATGCGGATGCCGGGGAATTCCGCAAGGATAGCATCCCAAAGGCGGTAGAGATTGGTAACGTGCTTGTTTTCGATGTAGCCGATACGATTTTCGGCGTCGCTGTGATTCCAGTAGAAGCTGGGGTTCATGTTGAAGTCCTGACGGTAAATGTCGATTCCGTTTTCACGGATCATGCGGATCAGGGTATCACGAAGCCAGCAGTAGGCATCCTCGTCCCCAAGGTTAAAGAGAAAATCGGGATCCTCGGGATTGCCGTAATCCAGCATCCATTGGGGATGGGCAAGGGCGGTGTCCGATCTTCTGTCCACTCGCTCGGGTTCAAACCAAAGCTGGAAGGTCATTCCTTTTTCGTGGGCATAATCGGATACGGGAGCAAGACCGTTCGGGAAGCCGTAGTGGAAATCGTAGTTACCCACACCGGTGGGGAAGCCTTCGCGAAACCATGCAGCATCCAGCCAGTAATTGTTGATGTACTTGCACTTTTCCGCACAGTTGATGCAATGGATCTGTCCCGCTTCCGTTGCCCAATCGGGGTTGTGGTTTCCGTAAGGGTGATTCATAAAGTAGCGGTCGAATACCTGAAGGGAGATGGGCACGTCAATGGTTCCACCTCTTTTTGCGGCGGGACTCAGTTTTTCACGGAAGAGGCGGCGGAAATCCTGTCTGGTTTTCAGCACACCCTTTCCGCTGTACATCAGCACACCCACGGAACGGACCGATTCGTCGGGATTCAGATAGGTATCCAGCCGTTCAAAGCCGATCTTCAGGGAGGCGGTGTTTCCGTTTCTTGTCAGCGTGTACGCCCATTGACCGGTCCAGCCGATGGCGAAAATGGTTGTACCGAGGTCACAGGTCAGATCAAAATAGGGGAATGCGTCTCCCTTGGAGGGTCTTCCTGCATTGGCGGTGCGGCGAAGCTCGGTTCCGTCGGGGAACGTCTCTTCCCGCGGCATATAGGAGTGCTCCCAGCAACGATCCCCCTGAATGCTTTCCCATTTTGCCTCCCCTTCCACGGGGAATTCCAGATCCGCCCCGTAGAATTCGGTGATCTGCGGGGTTTTCTCCGTCCCCTCGTTGCGGAGGGTCACCACCCAGCGGCAGAAATTCTCAGCAACGGGCATGAGATGGAGGATCACAAGGAGATCGCCGATCTTTTTGGAGTAGGAATCGGCGCTTTTTGTCATTTCGGCGGGGATCAGTGCGATTTTTTCTCCTCCGAGACGGAAGGATGCGATTTGCTTTGTTTGAATGAAAGCGAACATAACGGGACTCCTTTTTCTGTAGTTTTTGTTATCCGTATTATACCGAAAAACTCTGCATTTTTCAATAGTTTGTTGGCAATAAATCATAAAAAACCGAGTGAATCGGCGGGATTCACTCGGTTTGGGGGAATTTTATGCGAGGGGATAAATATCGGGCATCATGCTGTAGCGGAAGAGTGCGATGGCGTCAGCGATGTCGAGAATACCGTCTTTCGTGTAGTCGCCGTGACCCTCGTAGGTGAGGGTGTAAATTTCGGGGAGCATGCTGTAACGGAAGAGGAGGTTGGCGTGCGCGATGTCGACGCAGCCGTCGCCGTCGATGTCACCGAGGAGGATGGAAGGTTCTTCCAGCGCAACGAAGGTGTAGTTG
>JAZQUQ010000279.1:0-9869 GCA_045631365.1 Eubacteriales bacterium
GGGTCAGCACCTCCTCGCAAAGGGCATCCGTTCTGCCGAGGAGGGTGTTTCCCATGATCAAGGCGTTGAACCCCACATCACGGGGATAGTTCGCCCCGCGGTCTCCCTTGCAGAGTACAAGCCGAAATCCGCCGAGGTCGCAGATTTCATCTACAGCATCCCCGCTGCCGCCGTGATAGTACCTCTCGTGGGTCACAAGGTTGTCACCGATCACGGTGAAGATCATGTCGGGGTGATGGGACACGGGGGAGGCAATGGTTTCGTCCGCGGGGAGGAGGACGGTGTGGGGGAAATACCGATTTAGATTTTTCCGTATCTCCTGAGGCACGTTCGCTGCCGCCACCGCAAAGGCATGATGATGAAAATCCATAAAACCCCCCTGAAATGTCAAAAACTCCCGGATAAATCCGAGAGTTCAGAACTTGATATTGCCGTTCCCGATACGATTACGCACGGGTAACCTTGCCAGAACGCAGGCAGCGGGAGCAAACACTTACTGTGCAGTGTGTGCCGTCAACAACAGCCTTAACCTTTCTGATGTTGGGCTTCCATGTTCTGTTTGTCTTACGGTTGGAGTGAGATACATTCTGACCGAATGTTACGCCCTTACCGCAAATGCAGCACTTTGCCATAGTTACACCTCCATTTGGATTCATGTATGGTTTTTGCCGACTTTCTTCAGTCAATAAACCATACAAAAGTCAACGTTAGTTATTATACCACACAATTTCAAGAAATGCAATAGCAAATCCAATTTTCTTTAATAATTTCTTGTAAATTTCTCAATTCTGTCGATTGCTTTTGCAATATGCTCCACAGAATAGGCGTAGGAAATGCGTGCAAATCCCTCTCCGCAGGCTCCGAAGGCGTTTCCGGGGACGATGGCAACCCCGTATTCCATCAGCAGCTTCTCGCAGAATGCTTCACTTGTCAGCCCGAATTTGCGGATATCGGGGAAAACGTAGAACGCTCCCTCCGGCTCAAAGCAGTCGATGCCGATACTGCGAAGTCCGCCCACGATATACCGACGGCGGCGGTTGTATTCCGCACGCATCTCCTCCACGTCGCTCTGACCGTTCCGAAGTGCCTCCACTGTCGCATACTGGGACGTGGTGGGGGAACACATGATGGCGTACTGGTGAATCTTCAGCATCTGGGTGGTGATCTCCCACGGAGCGGCAAGATAGCCCAGTCTCCATCCCGTCATGGCGTACGCTTTGGAGAAGCCGCTTGCGATAATGGTCCGCTCCCGCATATCGGGAAGGGAGGCAAGGGAAACGTGCTCCTTTCCGTAGGTCAGCTCGGCGTAGATCTCATCCGCAAGAACCATGATGTTCGTTCCCCGAAGAACCTCCGCGATGGCTTCCAGATCCTCCTTCTCCATAATGGCACCTGTAGGATTGCTGGGGTAGGGAAGGACCAGCAGCTTGGTCTTCGGCGTGATCGCACTTCTCAGCTCCTCTGCAGTCAGCTTGAAACGATTTTCCGCCTTGGTGTCAAGGTACACGGGTACACCCCCCGCAAGGGACGCAATGGGTCCGTAGCACACAAAAGCGGGCTGGGGTACGATGACCTCGTCTCCGGGGTTCAGAAGGGCGCGCATGGCAAGGTCAATGGCCTCGCTCCCTCCCACGGTGACGATGAGCTCCTTCATGGGATCGTAAGAAACGCGAATCTTCCGCTTGAGATAGGCGGCAAGCTCCTCCCGAAGCTCCACGGTACCGCTGTTTGAGGTATAGTGGGTCTTTCCTTTTTCCAGACTTTCGATTCCTGCCATACGGATGTGCCACGGGGTTTTGAAGTCGGGTTCTCCCACGGTGAGGGAGATCACATCCTTCATGGTGTTGAGGATGTCGAAGAATTTTCGTATTCCGGACGGAGCCATATCACGAACCACGTCCGAGAGAATGCTGTTGTAATCCATCATGGGTAAGCCCTTTCCTTAATCAGAGGAAATTTCCTCTGTCATCGGTGGGGACAGCGCCGAATACGATGCCCTTGTCCTTGTACTTGCGGAGGACGAAGTGGGTTGCGGTGGAGGTTACGTCCTCAATGGTGGCAAGCTTTTCCGCAACGAAGAACGCTACCTCACGCATGGTCTTTCCTTCAATGAAAACCGCAAGGTCGTATCCGCCGGACATGAGGTAAAGGCTTTCCACTTCGGGATAATTGTAGATTTTTTGAGCCACGTGCTCATAGCCGCGGTCTCGCTGGGGGACGATTTTTAATTCAATCAGCGCACAGACATGCTCGGAATCCGTTTTGTCCCAGTCGATCATGGTCTTGTAGCCGAGGATGACGCCGTCACGCTCACAGTCCTCGATCATCCGCTTGATGTCCCCTTCTTCTTTGTCCAGCATTAAAGCTAACTTTTCGGGAGACAAACGGGAATCGTTTTCCAATAATTTCAAGAATTCTTTCATGTTCAATCCCTTTCAATTATCTGTATTTGGTATTTGTTTAAAAGTTTTTGAAGGGGTTATAGGGGGAACTTTTCTCAAAAAGTTCCCTCTATCGTCGTTTCCCTTTACTTCTGAATTTTCTGAAGAATTTTGTCAATGGACAGCCCGTATTTTTCTGCAATATCCCGTGCGTAGCTCTTTCCGTCGGGCTTCATGCGGCGGATTTTGAAGCTGCGGCTGCCTTCCTCAATGGCTGCCACCAGATTGTCAATCTTCACGCCGCCTTTGGGCAGGCAGGTCTGGTTGATGGAATCCACGGAGGCGGCAAGGTCGTGGAGGTGGGTGCAGAAAATACTGCGGCAGCCCACAAGGGAGAAGCCCTGCAGGACTTCGGATGCGATATACGCGCCTTCATAGGAGCCTGTGGAGGACAGGGATTCGTCAAGAAGGACCAGACTGGCCTGGGTGACGGATTCAAAAATAGTGCCGAGGCGAGAGCATTCCTCGCCGAGACGACCCTTGTCGATGGTGTCCTCGCTTCCCGTGGGGAAGTGGGTGTAGATGGAGTCGCAGGGACTGATGGCACATTCGTCGGCACACACGGGGAGACCTAACTGTGCCATGACGAAGGCAATGCCCACCGCACAGGTGATCACGGACTTACCGCCGCGATTGGGGCCGGTGAGAACGTAGATCATGCCCTCGTCGTCAAAGCGGAAATCGTTGGGAACAACGGGAGCGTCCAGCTTCAGGGTGACAATGGGGTTGCAAAGGCCCTTGGCGTCGAAAACCTTCTCGCCCATGGGGGCGATGGAAGGATTGGTCAGGGTGCATCCTACTTCCTTCAGCTTCAGAAGAAGCTCTGTGCCCTTGGTGACAAACTCAATCTCGGGCATCATGCGGATGAGGAAGTCGGTGTTTTCCAGAACGTAATGCTGAATCACCTTTTTCCACGCCTTAACTGACGATTTGAATACGTCGTTGATGGCACCGTTGAAGGCGTTGGAGAGCGCCATCTGCTGGTTGTCGGACTGACCCTTGCGGAAGGAAACGAGGGGGGCAATGCAGGTCATATCGTCGTTCTTGAAGTCGAGACGGAGCATCTTGTCAAGGAGATCCCCCGATTTAAACTGCTCGTTGTTGATGGAGAGAACCCCCGCACGGTCCGCACGGAGCTGGGCATCCAGGTTGACACCGATGGTGATGCTCTTGATCTCACGAACGCGGGAGGTCAGCTCCTTCAGCTGTTCGTTGAGATTGCGGTAATAGTCGCTTCCCGTCAGACGGTTGATCCGCTCGGCAAAACGGCGGAATGCGGTGCTGTTGAAATTAGGTGCAAGGGGAAGAAGATGGGTCTGCAGAAGCTCCAGAAGGGAAGTATACAGCTCTACTTCCGTGATGCTGTACAAATACGCCTCGGTGGATGCGGCAGAATCGCTTCCCATACGCCGCAGTTCTGTAATATCGTTGAGAAAGGGGATCATCTTGTGAAGGATGTCGATCAGCTCGGGATTGGCGATCATATCCTTGAAGGTTTCCTGACGGTACAGAATTACCTCGGGATCCGCGGTGAAGAAACTGCCGAAATCGCAGCTTTTCAGATCCATGAGACAGGAAAGCTCCAGCTGTTCCTCGGTTTCGTGGGAGAGCTTTGCGATATCCTCCCCCATGGAGTGGCGGCGGAGACTGTCCGCATCGGGATAAAGAAGGCTGATGTCCTCGTCGGTTAAGAATTCCTTTGTTTCTGCCATAATCTATGTTACCTCGGATGTTTTCAAATATACAAATATAACTTTACTACACATTATAGCATAAACTCTCCGAAATGAAAAGGGGAATATACGGATTTTTAAAATAATCCCCAATACCCTTGACAAATGCGTCCTGTACGAGTATTATTTATTATGGGAGAATACGTTTCTCACAACACAAAATCAAAGGATTACCATGAAAAGAACCATTCTGACCTCAACGGGAACCATGGTCAGCCGATTGAACGGCTTTGACTACAAGCGCGCCCTCCGCGAAGCCGCCTCCCTCTGTGCGGACGGACTTTCCTCGGGCATTGAGCTGATGATGCTTCCCGTTTATTACGAATTATACCCCGATGTGATCGCAAATATTAAGGCAAACGGACTTTCCGCCCCCGTGATCCATTGCGAAAAGGAGATCGGCACCATGCTCTCCGATGCGGGATATGCCCGGTCTGTGGGAAACACCGCCGAGGAAGACGCATTGCGTGAAAAAATCACCGAGCTCTTCCGCCTGAACTGCAAAATCGGCGCGATGGCGGAAAGCAGCCGTATGGTGCTCCATCTGTGGGGTGGGGTGAATTCCGACCGATACTTGGACTACAATATTTCTGCTCTTGCGGCTCTGACCGAGACGGCAAAGGAACACGGCATCCGTCTCCTCATCGAGAATATCCCAAGCGTAGAGAATGATCCCCTGTCCAACTGGAACCGTATTATGGATGCAAACGCCCTCGGGGAAAACGGATTTATCTTCGACACCCGATTCGGAAAGCTTCACGAGCAGGGAGAAGAAATTCTTCAGACGGAGCGGATCATTCCCTGTATTGAGCACATTCATATCAGCGACTTTGCGGGAACCTACCGCGAATTCAAGGCACTTCGCCCCATCCTCCACCCGGGGGAAGGCTCCGTGGATTTCCCCCGCATCGCAGAGCTGTTGGACGGAATGGATTACCGAAATACCATCACGTTAGAATCCCCCGTGGCGCTGGAGAATGATATGGACATCCCCAAGCTGCGGCAGACGCTGGCGTATTTGAACGGGATTTTTCACATTTGAGAGACCTCCAAAGCCCCGCATCGTTTACCGAAGAACATAAAACGGACCGTCGGGGACGCCTGTCCCTACAGGGATTGGATCCGAATTTCAAAATCACTTACCTTCATCCAAAGGAGACAATATTATGAAAACTTTTATGGGCAAGAACTTCCTTCTTACCACCGAGACCGCAAAGATTCTGTATCATACCTATGCGGAAAACCTTCCCATTATCGACTACCACTGCCACGTTCCCCCCAAGGATATTGCGGAGGATAAGCAGTACAGCAACATCACCGAGCTTTGGCTGGGGGGAGACCACTACAAGTGGCGTGCCATCCGCAGCGCAGGTGTGCCTGAAAAGTACATCACGGGCGACGCATCCGATTACGAAAAGTTCAAGGCGTATGCTTCCATTATGCCCTCTCTCATCGGCAACCCCCTGTACCATTGGACTCATCTGGAGCTGAGACGGTTCTTCGACTGCGACCTGATCCTTTGTGAGGACACCTGCGACGAGATCTGGAAGATGACTTCCGAGCTTCTTGCCAAGCCCGAGTACAGCGTCCGCAATCTGATCCGCCGTTCCAACGTAGACCTTCTCTGCACCACGGACGACCCCGCGGATTCTCTGGAATATCACGCCGCCCTTGCCGCAGACCCCTCCTTTGAGACCAAGGTTCTCCCCGCGTTCCGTCCCGATAAGGGCTTCAACATCAACAAGAGCGGGCTGAAGGAATATTACGAAAAGCTGGGTAAGGCGAGCGGTGTGGAAATCACCGATATCAAGTCCCTGAAGGCGGCGCTGAAGAACCGCATCGAGTTCTTCCATTCCATGGGCTGCCGTACCGCCGACCACGGTCTTGATGAATTCCCCATGTTTGTTAAGCCCAACGAATATGCCGCAGATCAGGCGCTGAAGGCTGCCCTTGCTTCCGACGGCAAGGACGTAACCCCCGAAATGCTCTGCGTGGTCAAGTGCGAAATGCTCCGCTTCCTTGCTGCGGAATACGCATCCCACGGCTGGGTGATGCAGCTTCACATGGGTGTGGCAAGAAACGTCAACTCCAACATGATGAAGGCCCTCGGTGCGGACACTGGTTTTGATACCATCGGCTACACCAACATTCCCGCCATGATCGAGCTTCTCGACATGATGGAAAAGGACAACGCCCTCCCCCGTACCATTATTTACTCCATCGATCCCACCTGCGACGCGGCAATCGGCTCCGTTATCGGTGCGTTCCAGACCTCGGGCGACGGTATGCCCAAGGTAATGCAGGGCTCCGCATGGTGGTTCAACGATAACATCGACGGCATGAAGGCACAGATGAAGCAGCTTGCCAACCTTTCTGTGTTCGGCAAATTCCTCGGTATGCTCACCGACTCCCGCAGCTTCACCTCCTACCCCCGTCACGAATACTTCCGCCGCATTCTTTGCGATCTCATCGGTGAATGGGTGGAAAGCGGACAGTATCCCTTCGACCCCGAGGCGCTGGCTCAGCTCGTTGCGGATATCTGCTACAACAATACAAAGGAATTCTTCGGATTCTGATTGCATTCATACTGTTTTCGGTACAGCTCCCTGCTTGGCTTCGGTCGGGCAGGGATATTTTTTGCTTTTCTCTGCCTTTTTCAAGAAAACGCGACAAAACACAGGTTTATTGTTGTAGTTGTACAATTTATTGTGTATAACTTTGTAAAATTTAGAGATAAGGTCGAACTTGACAATGCGTCGTCACCGTGATATAATGGATTCATGAATACAGCTGTTGCAATTACAGCATTCAGAACTTATATTTTAATTACTATTTCATAGGAGGTTAATTATGAAATTCAAAAAGGCTTTGATCCTCATCCTTGCAGCACAGATGATCCTTGGGGCCGTTGCATGTACCAAAAACAATCCGGGAGAAAAGGGAAACAATGATTCCGGCGATGTTGCTGAAACCAAGTTTGACAGACTTTCTGTGGATGACGATCTGCCGGATGTAACATTCGGTGGTTCAAGCTTCCGTTTCACGGTTAACCCCGATGAAAGATTTGAGCTGGTTTCCGATGATTACACCGCAGAAGGAACAAGTGCAGCGGTTTACGAACGTAACCAGAAGATCGAAAACCGTTTTGACGTGAAGATTACCGCGGACGTATCTTCCGCTATTCAGGGCGAATGGGAATCCCAGTGGGTGATCCAGCAGCTCTTCCTTACCAATGACTACCAGTACGAAGTTTGCGATATGTGGCAGCGTATGTCTCTGGAGCTTCCCGGAAACTATGCGGCGTTCTATAACTGGATGGAAGTTCCTCACATCAACTGGGATAAGCCTTGGTGGAATAAGGAATCCAACGACGGCGCTACCTTCAACAACAAGATGTGGACCGTAACAGGCTCCCTGTCCCTGACCTCTCTGATGTACACCTACGTTCTCGGCTACAATGCGGATCTGATGGAAAACTACGGCATTGATACCGATGCACTGGTTCAGACCGTATTTGACGGTAAGTGGACACTTGATAAGATGATCGAAACCGCTTCTGCTGTTTATGCAGATAACGGCGACGGTATTCCCAGCGTAGGCGATACATACGGCTTCGGTTCTGTTCCCGCAGAACGTACCGTTCCGTGGGTGACTGCATTTGGTGCAGAATCTCTGGTTGCAAGTGATGACGATACTAAGATCGTTTCCGTTCTCGGTTCAGAACGCGTTTACAACGCACTTGAAAAGATGGTCAACCTCACATGGGCAAACAAGGCTTCTACCGCAACCTGTGCAGATGTAGTTCCCATGAACGAGTTCGTCAACGGCAACGTTGGTATGATCGTTACTCAGCTGAAGAGCTGCTACTCTTCCTTCGCTGATCTTCCTTTCGAATACGGACTCCTTCCTCTTCCTAAGTACGACGAAGTGCAGGAAGGCTACTACACCGAACCTTACCACGACTTCTCCGTATTTGCGATCGCAGCGAATATTCCCGAAGATAAGCTCGAGATGGTCGGTGTCATCATGGAAGCGCTCAACGCAGAATCCTGGAAGACCGTATATCCCGCATACTACGACGAAGCTCTGAAGGGCAGATACTCCACAGACGAAACCATGGCAGAAATGATCGACCTGATCGTTGACGGCGTTAAGTTCGACTTTGCTCAGCAGTGCGCAATCTGGCTCCGCTGCAAGGTTCCCTTCCTGTTTGACTACTGCATCCGCGACAACAATACAGACCTTGCTTCCGTTCTCGCAGAAGGTCAGTCCAATCTGGACGAAATGCTTCCCTTCATCCGTACATTCTATGACGATGACTTCACACCTCCTCCCATGGAATAATTCGGATTTCGGATCGTTTACCACTTACTTTAAAGCATAAATAAACCCGACGGGGGTGTCGCTTCGTGCGATACCCCCGTTTTTGCGGTATAATACAGATTTCACCCGTATTTTTGAAAGGGCGAAAGGATTTATTCCGTCCATACCCTTGATTTGATCGGTCGATGTGTGATATAATAAAATGAAACATGTCGAAATTGATTGATCATGGAAAGGAAATGACGATAATGTCATCTGTTGCAGAAAAAACGGTGTTTCTTCTTCCTGTGTACAAACCGGGAGAAGAGCTTTTGGATTTGTGCCGCGGACTTTCGGGTATCCGTGCGGTGATCGTGGACTGCGGAAGCGGAAAGGACTATGACGAGCTCCTCCGCCGTGCCTCCGAGTATGGGGATGTGCTCTCTCTTCCGAGTGCAGGGAAAAAGCGGGGCAGAGGGACTGCATTGAAGCACGGCCTCCGCCATATTTTAATGAATGCGGTATACACCGATACGGAGATTATCGTAACGGGCGAGCTTGGCATCCCGGCGGAAGATGTCATCCGAGTTGCGGAGAAAACCGCAGAGACGGGCGGTCTTGTGGTCGGGGCGAGAAAAGGCGGGGCGTCTTCTGCGGCAAAGCTTGGCAGAGGGCTGACCGACCTTGTATTCCGCATCGGCGCGGGAAAGGGTGTTTCCGACACGCTTTCGGGGGTACGCGGATTTACCCGTGGTCAGGCAGAAGCCTATGCGGAGCTTGGTGGTGACCGCTTTGAATACGAAACCAATATGCTCCTCCACGCGGCGGAAGAGAAGACTCCCATGGCGTCGGTTGACGTAAAGGGAGCGGACCGGAATGGCTTCCGTTTTCATCCCCTGTGGGACATGATCCGTGTGTATTGGACGATTTTTATGGAATCCCGTACGCTGAAGTATATTTTCTCCTCCGGTGTGGCGTTTATCATTGACTTTATCATTTTCGGAATTCTCCTGAAGGTGTTTACCGTTCTTTTTGGATTGTTGCCCTTCTCCATTCAGGATTGGAGCTATCTGCCTGCCACCATCTGCGCGTGGATCGTGTCGTCTCTGACCAACTTTTTTATGAACCGCAGTTTTGTGTTCCGCAGCGACGTTCCCATCAAGAAGGCTTTGCCGGAATACTATGGTCTTGCGGCGGTGGTCTTTTTGATGAAGACTCTGATTCTGACCTTGATGATCAAGGTTCTCAGAATCCCCGAAATGATCGCCAAGTTAGTGGCAGAAGTGGCGTTCTTTGTGTCCAACTATTTTATACAGAAGATTTTTATCTTTAAGAAGAAGGAAAATAAATAAGCGAAAACGGGGTGTCGCATTAAGCAGGGGAGGGAGAAAAA
>JAZQUQ010000280.1:0-4625 GCA_045631365.1 Eubacteriales bacterium
CGGAGAAAGGACAAGCTGGAAGAAGCGGCAAAGCTGACCGACCGCCCCTGCCGCATTATCCCCCTTGACCTCACCGAAACCGCCAGTTATACCGCATTGGAAGCCGAATTGGCTGCCGCAAAACCTGAGCTTGCCCTTCTCATCAACAACTCCGGCTGCGGATACTGGGGCAATGTGGGTGAAGGCAAGCTCGCTGACCAGCTCCGCATGATCGAACTGAATCTCCGCGGGCTGACCGCCGTGACTCATATCACTATCCCCTACATGACGAAAGGCTCCCGCATTGTCAACATTTCCTCCATCGCATCCTTCTGCCCCAACGCAAGAATGACCGTATACAGCGCCACCAAATCCTACGTTTCCGCCTTCACCTACGGCATTGCGGAAGAACTGCGTGCCAAGGGAATCCGCGCAACCGCTGTCTGCCCCGGCCCCATGGATACGGAGTTCATCTACCTCGGCTCCATCAAGGGCAATTCCGCCACCTTTGACCGCCTCCCCTACTGCAAGCCCGACAAGGTAGCAAAGGGTGCGTTGAAGGCAGCAAAAAAGGGCAAGATGAACTACACACCTCACCCCTTCTATAAGCTTTACAAGGTTCTCGCAAAGTTCCTCCCCGTCGCCCTTGTAATGAAAATGTCCAAAACCTGATCGCCATGAACACAGTAATCATCGGTATCGCAGGGGGAACGGGAAGCGGAAAGACCACCTTGGCAAACGAGATCCAAAACCGTTTCGGCGGGAATATCCCCGTCATCAGCCACGACAGCTACTACCGCCCTCTCGACCATCTCACGGCAGATGAACGGGCAAAGATCAACTTTGACGAGCCCGCCGCCTTTGAAACGGAGCTTCTCACGGAGCATCTTCGTCAACTGAAAGCGGGGAACACGGTAGAAATCCCTCACTACGACTACGAACGCCACACCCGATCCATCGAAACAGAGACAATCGCCCCCTGCGGTGTAATCCTCTTGGAAGGAATCCTCATTTTCGCCGATCCCGCCCTCCTCGACCTCATCGACATCAAAATTTATGTAGATACCGAAGCGGACATCCGAATCCTCCGCCGCATCAAGCGGGATATGGCAGAACGGGGACGGAGCTTTGACTCCATCAACGACCAGTATCTGACCACCGTGCGGAAGATGCACGAGCGGTACGTGGAGCCCACCAAGTGGAACGCGGATATCATCATCCCAAACGGCACAAATCCCGTGGCGCTGGATATGATCTGCGAGAAGATTGAGAAATTGATGGCACAAGAATAAAATAAAGGCTTCCCTAATCCGGATTCACACATCCCCGGAATGGAAGCCTTTTCATTTTTGTATGCCAACTGCCGATTACGGCAAGAGCAATCGGAAAAGCAGCAGAACAATAAGTGCCAGAAAAGAAAAACAAAGGATCAGAAGCACCGCTGCGATAACGGAAGCGGCTTTCGGTGCTTTTTTGCCCAACAGAAACAGAAAAAACACGAGAACCAGGACAACAGCCAAACCGATCATCCGCGTTACAAAATCTCCAAACACTTCTCCAAAGGGTTCCTTCTGAATCACCACACGGACAAGTACGCCGACAAGGAACACCGCCAATATAAAACCGCACGCACCGAGGACACCGTACTCTTTCCGCAAACCTTTGATATTAAAAAATGATTTGTTAAACAAACTTTGCACAACCGACCAAAACGCCCTGCAGTCATTGGCTGTCTCCAGACTGATTTGTTCCGATTCTGCAAGCCGGATCCACAGTGTCTCCACATCCAATTCATCAAAGGAAATGTTTTCAGCCAAAAGCGATCGAAGGATGTCCATTGCCGCCCTCCAACAGAAAACATCTCTTCCCGCACGGGTGGTCGTATCGTTTACAAGATCGGGAAAAGCACTCTCCAAACAAGCAATATCATTTTCCGTTCGGGAGATATTCTCACCTGCCGCATCGGAGAAGGAAAGCTTGCCTTTCTGCATCGAAGCAATTTCTTCCACAGTGAATCCGAGCATTCTCAGCACCAGAATTTTCTTCAGAGCAGCAACGTCCTCTTCGGTATAATCCCTGCCCTTCCAATCGGAGTCCAACAGACCCTTTTTTCGAAACAAACGAATCTCGGATGGGGAAACGGAAAGCAATTTTCCCACTTCTTTTCTTGTCATTCTCTATCCTCCCCGTGTAACAGTCACATTATTTCGAACATTATACCACAAATCACAGCAAAAGTAAACATTTTCCTACATTCTCCACATACGGCTTTCCCATCCAAAAACACAATAAGTATCCCCGGCAAAGCCGGGGGTTTTCGGACACAAAAACAGAGTATCTCAACGACGGATGTGTGGTTGAGATACCCTTGTGTTATGATTCTGCTATGATCAGGTTTGGACAATCGTAGGTGTTCTGCGGTGCTTGGTCGGTGACGATTAAATCGTAATCCGAAAGAGTCGAGGAGCAGTAGGGGGCGATTCTTGTAAATTTGGAATGATCTGCCAACAGAATTTTGAAGGTGCTTTTTTTCAGTGCGTTTTGTTTGATCATTTTTTGATCTGTCGTAGGCTCCAAGACCTCGTTCTCGTGAATGGCACCGCAGGAGTTGATCAAA
Organism: Eubacteriales bacterium; assembly: GCA_045631365.1. Taxonomy (GTDB): domain Bacteria; phylum Bacillota; class Clostridia; order Oscillospirales; family CAG-272; genus UMGS1696. The sequence goes on from JAZQUQ010000280.1 coordinate 2,597, forward strand.
AGGTCGAAGTGAAATTCATTGACCTGCTGTACCGTCCAGCTTCCCAGGGCGGAGGCAGTGTTATAATGCACCGAGCCACCGAGAATGATGAGATTGACGTTGCTCTTTTTGGAAAGCTGGAGCGCAGTTTGCAGATTATAGGTGATCACCGTTTTGTGCTCCAGATTCATTCGTTCGGCAAGCGCCAGCGCGGTGCTGGAGCCGTCGATGAAAATACTGCTGTATTGTGGAAGGAGCGAGAGCGTATGGCTTGCGATAATTTCTTTTTCCTTGGCGTTTTTTACGATGCGCACAAAATGCGAAATTTCCTCCGCATTTCCGGAAACAACGGCTCCTCCGTGTGTACGCTCCAAAAGACCGAGCCGTTGCATTTCAGACAGATCGCGGCGGACCGTTGCTTCGCTGACGAACAGCGTGCTGGAAAGCTCTTTGACGGAGACGTTTTTTCTTGTTTTGATGACACTCAAAATTTCCTTGTGCCTTTCGTTGAGAATCATTTTTCGTCCCTCCAATGATTGATCGTGCTTATATTATACTCAAAAAATGTTCGTTTGTCAATGTTTTGATCAAATATTGACAAAATTGATCAAGCTTGTTATAATAGTGCTGTTCGGAAAATATTGAAATGTAAAAAACGGAGGAAAACATGAAGGATATTTTGACAGCACCCTTTATTGTCGAAATGTGCGAAACGACGGCGAATATGTACCGTCAGGGATGGGATGAAAGAAATGGCGGCAATATCAGTTGCCTTTTGGAAAAAACGGAGGTGGCGGAGTATTTGGATTTGACGCACGTCATCCGTACGATCCCCACGGGCTTTGATGCGATTGCGCTCGCGGGACGTCTTTTTTTGGTTACGGGAACGGGAAAGTATTTTAAGAATATCGAAAAGGATCCCGAAACCAATCTGAGCATTGTAAGAATTTCGGAGGATGGAAAAAACGCAGAGCTTTTGTGGGGATACAAGGACGGCGGTAAGTTTACCTCGGAATTTCCCGCACACATGATGAGCCACATCGCGCGTCTGGAGCAGGATCCGCAGCACCGTGTGGTGGCGCACTCGCATCCGACCTATACGATCGCTATGAACGCTGTGTGCCCAGTGGATGAAAAAGATTTTACACACCGTTTGTGGCAGTCCAATACTGAGTGCGTGATCGTATTTCCCGATGGCGTGGGTGTATTGCCTTGCATGGTTTGCGGAACCGAGGAAATCGGCTTGGCAACCGCCGAAAAGATGAAGCATCACCGCCTTGTTGTATGGACAAATCACGGTATTTACGGAACCGGTAGGAATCTCGACGAGGCGTTCGGCTTGATCGAGACAGTGGAGAAAACTGCGGAGATCTACATGCTTTCCCTTGGAAACGTGGTTAATGTTATTCCCGATGAGATCATTCGCGGGTTGGCAAACCTTTGGGGACTTCGCGTGATGAATGGGGTTTTAAAGGACTAAAAAGAGGATTGACTGCGTGCAGTTAGGAGCCGAGGAATCGCGATGCCGATTTCACAAAGCGGTATTGAATTTTTGCGGTGGGTCTCCGAAAACTTGCGGAAGCTATTGCTTCAGACTGTTAGAGAAAGTAAAAAACTGAGATCCGTTTGATGGTAGAACCATGTACGCACATGCAAAACTTTCACGTGTAAAATCAAAACCACCAGTGAAACTGGTGGTATGCACAAGCCCTAGAAGGGCATGGGACTAGCTGCGCCTTAAGACGCACTGAAATAGTCCGCCAATCGCATCTACTTTACGGGCAGCCACTTAAGTGGCTGTCTTTTTATGCCTTCTTATTCTTGTCACCCGTAAACGGGTCAATGTATTCCTTTATTGTTATTTGGTCTGTTGCAATATCTTCTTGCAGTTGGTTTCGCACATATTCTGCGATTTTCTTTTCGTTTTTCCCAACTGTATCTACATAATATCCACTACACCAGAAATGTCTATTACCATACTTATATTTCAAATTTGCGTGTCTATCGAAAATCATCAAGGAACTTTTTCCTTTGAGATAACCTACAAATT
>JAZQUQ010000281.1:0-4590 GCA_045631365.1 Eubacteriales bacterium
AGCGCGGCGGAGGCATTGTCTTTCGTGCTGGAGAAGCCCTTTATCGACGCCTGTGCGGTGGGAATGCAGTCGAGAGCAGAAGTGGACGCCAATATTGAGTTCTTCTCGACGGGGAAATTCTCCTCCGAGGCGGTTCGTGCCCTCGGTGAGAAGAAGCGCGTGCTCCATATCGAGGATTACTGCGAGGGGTGCGGAGCCTGTGTGGCACGCTGTCCCCAGGGGGCACTCAAGCTTGAGGACATCACGGTTCGGGTGGAGAAGAACCCCTACGATTTTTCCTCGGATTTTGCCGAAGCTGTGGACGAGCCCACAGAAAAAACGGTGCGGTATGCCGCGGTGGATCACGAAAAATGCGTGCTTTGTGCCTACTGTACCGCGGTTTGTCCCGTGTTTGCACTAAAAGTATTTTAATCGGATCAACGAACTTATGACGATTATGACAAAGAATGGGTATGCCGACCGTGTCCCCAAGGGGGCGGTTGTCATGCTCGGTTATTTTGATGGGTTTCATCGAGGGCATACTGCACTTTGTGATGCCGCAAATGAAATCAGACAGCGAAAAAACGGCTCTTCTGTCATCCTTTGGACCTTCGCCCATCTTGCAAAAGGGAAGGCGATCACCGATAACAGAGAAAAGGCAGAGGCGTTTTTTTCGTATACTCCCGAGGAGGCTTCTCCTGCGGTGGTTTTTGAGGATTTCTCCGCCGTCTCCCACTTGACGGGGGAAGAATTTGTGAGGGAAGTGCTGAAGAAACAGCTGGATGCTTCCGCTGTGGTCTGTGGTTTCAATTTCCGTTTCGGGAAGAACGCTTCCTGCGGGGCGGAAGAGCTGGAGCGCTACTGTGGGGCAGAGGGGATGGAATGCTGTGTGGTTTCTCCCGTTTCCATGGACAGCGAAACGGTTTCTTCAACGGTGCTCCGACGGTTGATTGAAGCGGGGGCGGTGGACGAAGCTGCAGAACGGATGGGACGGTACTATTCCGTTACGGCTCCTGTGGTTCACGGAAAACGGCTGGGACACAAGCTGGGCTTTCCCACCATTAATCAGCGGATTCCTCCCGAAAAGGTGACGCCTGCCTTTGGGGTGTACGCCTGTCGGGTCAGTCTTACGGATGAGACAGGGGAGACCGTGATGAAAAACGGCGTGTGCAATCTGGGGTTCCGTCCTACCGTGAACGGGGACGCCTCCGACATTACCTTGGAAACTTATCTTTTTGACTATGACGGCGATTTGTACGGCGAGACGGTGACGGTATATTTCTGCAAACATCTCAGAGGGGAAATGCGTTTTTCCTCCGTGGACGAGCTGTCCCGTCAGATTGCCATAGACCGAGCTTCCGCTGCGGACTATTTCGAAAGGGGATGATTGTGTGAAGAAGAAAGGGATTCTGCGTTTTTTCTCGGCTGTGATGCTGATTTGTCAGCTTTTTTGCCTTTTCCCTGCAGGGGTTCTTGCGGATGAAGAAGAAAACCTTCCCCCGTCCGCATCCCGTCCTCCGGAGATTGTGAACGCCAAAAGTGCTCTGGTGTATAATTTCCAGAACGATACGGTTCTCTATGAATATAACGCTTCGGAACGACTGTATCCCACTTCCACAACCAAGCTGATGACGGCAATCGTTGCCTACGAGGCTCTGTCGGACCGACTGGATATGCCCATTACCGTTACCAAAGAAATGAAGGATCAGATTGTGGGCAACAACGTGGGGCTCATGGAGGGGGAGATCGTGACCGTGGAGCAGATGCTGTCCGTTCTCCTTGTGAATTCCGCCAACGATGCTGCCATTATTCTCGCCTACGCCGCCTGCGGAGGGGTGGACGAGTTTGTGGCGCAGATGAACGAAAAGGCGGCGTGGATCGGTGCGTACGATACCTATTACGCCAATCCCACGGGAATGCACAACGATGCCATGGTGACCACCGCCAAGGATACGGCGTTGATTGCACGCTATGCATACAGCATTCCGCTGATTGTGGAGCTGACCTCTACTCCGAAGTACGTCATGGATGGCACCAATAAGACGGAATACAGAAACATTTACAATCGAAATGCCCTGATTTCCAAGTATTACAACACCGGATACCTGTACGACAAGGCGCTGGGGCTCAATGCAGGCTCTACCAAGCAGGGAGGAAGCTGTATTGCCGCCGTTGCAGAGGATCCCGCTTCGGGACTGACTTATCTTGCGGTAGTTATGGGTGCAGAAAGCGATGAGGAAGCGGTTTACAGCTACGAAAATGCCATTACCTTGCTGGATTGGGCGTTTGCTTCCTACGGGTACACGGAGGTGCTTTCCACCAACAAATTCGTCTGTGAATTGAAGGTGGAGCTGTCTGCTGCGCTGGATTACGTGACCCTTGTACCCGAGCGTTCCATTGTGGTGTATCTTCCCACCGACGTTGATAAGGCGAAGGACATCCGCTACAGCTACAACACCTACGAGGATGCCCTGGAGGCTCCCGTGGAAAAGGGACAGATGGCAGGTACCATTACGGTGCTGTACGGGGACGAAATCCTCGGAAGCTGTGGGCTGATTACCACTTCCGATATTGCAAGAAGCGAGTTTCTTTATTTCCTCGCCCGTGTGAGGGAGTTTGCGGGAAGCCGATTCTTTGTTGCAACGGTGATCTCCGTTGTGGTGCTCTCCGTGCTGTATGTCTTTGTGAAGGCGGGCTACAGAGAACGAAAATTCCGCTCCCGTATGGGAAGAAGATGAGCTTACATAAAGAATGAGAGAAAAAGATCGTTGAGGCAGGATTGCTTCAGCGGTCTTTTGTGGTGTCAGGGGAATGTTCAGGAGCGGTTAGAAATGTCTTCTTCGCCGTCCGTCTTCTGCAGAGCGGCGTCAAGGATGAAGAATTTGCAGGGGTAAACGCAGGCAATTTCGGGGTGATCCTGCAGGGTGACGAGGAAAAATTCGTCCCCTTGGATGGAAATGTTGTAAAGTCCCGCGGAGCTGTGGAAATAGTCCTTGCTCCACTCATAATAGTTGGGGATTGCGAGGAGTCTCCACGTCTTGCCGGATGCGAAGTGAAAGAATGCCGCCTCTTTGAAGGCGCGGGTTCGTCTCCTTCGGGTTACGTGAGGCTCATGGATTGTCTCGACGGAAATATGGCTGAGGGTCTCCCGCGAGACGGAAACGGCATTCCGATCAATAAGTGTCAGGATGGATTTCTTGATTTTGCGGTGCTGCAGAACGGTCATAACGGAACGTACGATATGGTACGCGGCGAAAGAGAAGATCAACAGCCCGATCCAAATGTTTTGCAAGAAAATCCCCGCCGCTATGGCTAAGAAGGTGACGGGGATGTAGTAAGACGATCGGTAATCGGCGGCGATGGTCACTTGCTTTTCGGCGATCGTTCGGAGGTCTTTCGAAAGAGCGGCGAGGGTCAGCGGTTCTTTTGTCATGGGAGAGCCTCCTTTTTCAGCATATAAGCTGCGATATTTTATAACGGCACATTGGCTTTGCAGCACTCGTGAATGGATTTTTCTTTGGTTCGTCTTGTCGAAACGCGTACCCGGCGATTATTCATCGAGTACAGGCTTTTCGTTGTAGTCTTCGCAAAGGAGATTCATCGCCTTGCAGAGCTTGTGGAAATAAACAAAGGGTCCGATCAGGATAAACGAACCGAAGAAATACCACTTCCAAAAATCGCCCGTGGTAAATTCATAATCGATCTTCCGTCGCTGCAGCGCTTCCTCGATGCGAGCGGCGATTTGGTAATGCCAAACGAGAAGAACGATGGAGAAGGTGAACAGCGAAAGGACATACGCCGCTAAAAAATTCAAGGTTTTTCCCCGTTCTCTCATGGGATCAACCTTATCCAGATCAAAGGAAAGCGGAATAAAGAAAACAATGCTGTAGATCCCCAGCGTCAGGATACTGAGGATGATCAGCTTCCACATATTTCGGTCTGTCCGAAGCTTCGGGGGCTGATATTGTTTTTCTTCATTGTCATAGGGATACTTGTATGCCATAATTGTTCTCCTTTATGTAGAATGTGATGGGAAAAGAGACCGTCTGTGGGCGGAACCGTCCGCGCTGATGAAGCTCGACGAAGAAGCTATGGATTTCTTGTTTTTATTGTAGCATAGGAAAGGTGGACATTTCAAGGAGGATTTACAATAAATTCAGAACGATTTACAATAGTTGGGCGGAGGATGGCTGCTTCCTCCGCGGCTTTGGAAAACTGCAGGGGAAAAACATTGGATTTTCTTCAAAAACTTTCCCCATAGGTATTGACAAATCTAACGGATTGTAGTATAATATACTCCGTCAGGTACGGCGCCATAGCCAAGCGGTAAGGCAGAGGTCTGCAAAACCTTTATTCCCCGGTCCGATTCCGGGTGGCGCCTCCAAAAAGAAAAGCACTTCGTAAGAAGTGCTTTTCTTTTTGGAACGATGTGTTCCGCTTGCGCGGAACGTGATGTACCCTTCGGGCGTGATGTTTGCTTCGCAAGTGATGTGCGCTTCGCGCGTGAGGATGCGGAACACATCACATCACTTTGTGACCAACGGGAGCAAAACATCACTGTGCGTTAGCACTACATCACTGCGGCGTAGCCGCAACATCACTCAAAACCTC
>JAZQUQ010000282.1:0-1890 GCA_045631365.1 Eubacteriales bacterium
GGTGGCAGAATACTCCTTCATGTAGGGGAGACCAATGGTCGCCAGCGCTCCCTCCCCAAGAAAGATATATCAACCTTTTTGAAAACGGGTGCCCCTACTTCAGGTAAGAAAACACACGAACATCAAAGGAAGTGAAGTAAGGATGAAAAGAAAAAGACGGGCTGATCCTATGCCTATCGGTGCAGCAGTATTTTTCATCATTGTGGGTATGGTTATGGGAACGATATTCACGCTCGGTATGCAGTACTGGAACGAACCGATACAGCGGGAGGATGCAAGGGTGATTGTAGCAACGTATGACTCTTACTATCGGAATGAAAGCCCTCGCCACCATAGAGGAATTGTCGTTCGTTTTACTGATTGTGATTCCATGAACATTGATTCAGCATGTCTCCGACAAGATGTTGTGGACAGCATACAAGAACTGTCAAGCGGAGACCGTGTAGAGCTACTTGTCCATCCAAACTCCGATACAATATGGGAAATGAAAAGTGATACGAACACGATTCTACCCTTTGAATTGGCGCAAGAGAGATTGAAAGGTGAGAATATAGGCTTTGGAATCCTCGGAATTTTGCTGTATGCCTTAGCAGTGTCGGGAGTTGTTTCCTTGCTGTTCAGATGGCGTAGGGCAAAAACAAAGAAAAAAAGAAAAGGAAATTAACGAAATAGAGGGAGGTAGAGCATGAAAAATATCCCTTACAACTCCATCCGCCCCGGTCAGGTCTGGCTGGACACCGAGGGCAAGCGCATCCAGGCCCACGGCGGCTCTGTGATGTACCACGAAGGCGCGTACTACTGGTACGGCGAGAACGCTGGGCTCGGTGCAGGTGTCGCCTGAGGCGTTCATGGCGGTGCTGCGGTTGGATAGCGACGATCAGTAAGAATGGCAGGATACTCCTTGCGTACTGTAGGGGGGACCATTGGTCGCCCGCTCGTTCCCCAAATAATCGAATGATAGACGGGCGACCAATGGTCGCCCCTACAATGACGGAGACAACGTATGGATTTGTTGAAGAAGGATACGGCTTTGGAGATCGGCGGTCATCGGGTGGTGGTTGGCGAGCAAGCGCCATACAGTTTCCCCGAACAATCCGATCATCCGCATTATTTCGTTACGATCGACGGTGAAGCAGGACGGTTGACGGTCTACCGCCGCGGCGTCATCAAGTGGTCGCTGTTCAAGTCCGGAAAGTATGTACCCGAGCTATACAAAGATGGGCCCACAACGATTGTTATTGAGTACCGCGACGGGCGGGTGTTTGAATGGTTGGAGAAAAATGACCTGAGCAACGCTTACAACGGCCAGTTCGGACTGTCTGTCTCCCTTGACGGTCGTTTCGTATTCGTACAGTCGTGGGAGAAGGGGTTGTTCTGCTACAATGCCCAAACGGGTGATCTCGCGTGGCGCAGCAAACGGCGATTTGGCATCACCAATATCTATGTCAACGAGAAAACCGTCTTATGCCATCAGCATGATAAAGCCCTTCAGCTTCTGGATATCGAAACGGGTGAAGTCATCAAGGAAAAGACCCCCGCCCGCGATTGGGGTTTTACCTATTTGAAGGAAGGCTACATCATTTGCCACACCTCTGCCCGCAAGTGGGAGATCATCCGCACGGAGGATCTGGAAACGGTGGAGGAAATCCCCGACAAGCTCTTCGGCAAAGGGGAGTGGTGTATCAACAGCATCCGTCTGACCGAGGACGGTAAGCTGGTCTGGCGAGGTTTTCAAAATGAGTTTGATGACAGCGACAACGACAGCGAGTACCCGCCCGAAACAACGGGCGAAGTGAGAATCACGGAGGAATTGAATCATGGCAAATAACCGCTACGACTCTATCCGCCCCGGTCAGGTCTGGCTGGACACCGAGGGCAAGCGCATCCAGG
>JAZQUQ010000283.1:0-9285 GCA_045631365.1 Eubacteriales bacterium
AAAATTCCGGTCCCCGAAGGGGATTACAAATGGGTTGGGTCCCATTTGTAAAGGGATTTTGTTGCGTGAAACAGTTTCGCGTCAAGTAAAAGCTTCACACAACTTTCACGCTAAACCTCTTAAAATATGTATTTATTACTGTTTTACGGACAGGATAGCCTTAAGCGTCCTTTTCTACCTTGATGACGCAGTCGGGGCACATCATAGCACACATAGCGCATGCGATGCACTTTTCCTGATCGGTCATTCTTGCGGGGTGGTAACCCTTTGCGTTCAGAACATCCTTTGCGATTTCAAGGATCTTCTTGGGGCAAGCTTCAATACAAAGACCGCAGCCCTTGCATCTTTCCGTGTTGAATGTGACTTTATTCATCATTACCTCCATAAAAGTATAGTTTACTGTGTTATGTACCGACGATCAGAACAGCTTTTTGGTCACGTTCCGCATGGGGAACAGAGCCTTTTCGTCAAAGCCCGCTTTTCTGAATTCTTCGGGAAGGTTGGGGAGAAGGGATTCGTAATATCCGTGATACCAAAGGGGGAGTCCGCAGAGTGCGGCGCATTCCTTGGCGTATTCCACGGAATCAAGAACATCCTCCGCCGTGGTTTCTGCCCCGAGAGAGCTGTTGTTCACTACAGCCGTGCAGCGGAGTCCGGAGATTGCCTCAATCTCACGCATCAGCTCAGCCGCATCGCGAGGATCTGCCGTCAGAGGGCGGTATCGGTTTACCACGTAGATCATGTCGTAGTCGAGGGCGTTCAGCTGCTTTTCGTATCTGCCGAGAGCAACGGCGCCGTCATCACCGCCGACGTCAATCACGGTATGCTCGTTCTCACCCATGGTGCCGCTGAACAGGGCGGTAAGCTGATGGGGAAGATTGGGAATATCCACGTTGGAATTGGCGAACTCGGGGATCAGGGGAACAACGCCGGCTTTGACAAGAAAATCCTTGGCATCGGCGGTGCGGAAGTAAGGGTTCACGATATCCACGTCCGCAACGGAGACGATCCGCTCGGGGAAGGCTTCCTTGATACGGAGAGCGTAGTTTACCGCAAAATTAGTCTTTCCGCTGCCGTAATGTCCTGAGACAACGGTGATTTTTTTTGGATTCAAAGTCGGTTCACCTCGTTTTGTGGGAATATTATGACAATCTATCATAATACCCTTTATTATATCACATTTTAAAATAAAATAAAGAGGAATTATGTAAATATATTTCTGTTTTTACAGGATAAAATCCAGTCATTTTCCCCAAAAACAGAAATATTTCCGCTTTCTGATGGCGATACACCGAAAAACTTCCCTCAGCGGACGGGAAAAACGGGATGCTTTTGCTGTTCGTCCTCCGAATATTAACCGTTCATAAAAAATCCTGTAAGAATTTTAAAATATAATAAAAAAGGTTTGAAAAACAGAAGACGATGTGATATAATATATAAGATAGCGGATACTTTTCAAAAAAGCAGGTTTTTACTCCTTAGATTGATTCGGAGGGATTGTTACAATGATGGAAAGACTTTTTGCCGACGTACAGTCGGGTTTGGATATAACGTCGGATTTTGACATCAAGTCCGGTTTTCAATACATTTACAAAATTTGGGACAATTTCTTTGATTTGTCCGCATTGATTGACATCTTGCTTGTGTCCATCCTCTTCTATTTCGGATACAAGTTTATCAAGGAACGGCGTGCGGGGAAGCTGGCGCTGGGTGTTGTGCTTCTTTTTGCGGTGCACTTTGTCAGCAGCGTGTTCGATTTCTACGTCATGCAGTTTTTGATGCAGAACGTGTTCCAGGTCGGTCTCATTACCCTTGTAATCCTCTTTCAGCCCGAGCTTCGTTCCGCCCTCGAAAAAGTAGGTGCACAGCCTCTGAAGGGGCTCAAGAGCATCGGTGAAAAGGACACAACTTCCACCGAGCATATGATTGAAGAGGTTGCGGAAGCGGCGTGGGATATGAGCAAATCCAAGACCGGTGCGCTGATGGTGTTTGAGCGGACCACCATGCTCGGTGACCTTGGAATCACGGGTACCATTATCGATGCGGAGCCTACATCCTTTTTGATCAAGAACATATTCTTCAACAAGGCGCCTCTCCATGACGGTGCGGTCATCGTGAGAAACAACCGTCTTTATTCCGCAGGTTGTCTCCTCCCCCTTTCCGACAATCCCGATATTATCAAGGATCTCGGTACACGGCACAGAGCTGCCATCGGTATGAGTGAAAACAGCGACGCTCTCGTTTTGGTGGTGTCGGAGGAAACAGGCTGCATTTCCGTGGCACTGGAAGGAAAGCTGACACGGAACTACAACAAAGAAACGCTGATCAAAATGATGAAGCAGCATCTGATCGGCAGTACGGAAAGAAATATGACAACCCTCGGCAGAATTGCTCAGACGGTTGAGAACAAGAAACACGGAAGAAACGGAGGTCAGTCCGATGAATGAGATGAAAGAAGCAAAACAGAACAAAAAGAAGGACAAACGCCTTGATCTGATTGCGAAAATTTTGTGCCTGTTCTTTGCGTTTCTCCTTTGGTTCTACGTCATGATCGTGGACAGCCCCGGGGATGAGATGGTATTTCGTGACGTAACCGTTCAGATTCCCGAAGACGACCGATCCCTTTTGTCGAAAGGACTTTCCGTCTATATCGACAGCGAAGAGATGATTGACATTACCCTTTCGGGAAAGAGAAGGGTATTATCGAGGATCCAGCCCGAGGATCTTGAAGTGAAGGCGGATTTAAGCGGCATTACAACCTCGGGAACGGATATCAGCGTTCCTTTGAGCATCAAGGTGCCTGACGGCTGCGAACTGGTTCGGGCGGAAAAATACAGCATCCGACTGAGTGTGGATTATGTGAAAAAAGCTCTCGTTCCCATCAAGGCAGACCTTGTGGGAAAGAACCCCGATTATATCTACAGCGATACCCCTGTGTTCAGCCGTATTCTTGACGGCAAATCCGTGGAATGCACCTCTCTTCTTCTGGAGGGACCTGCCTCCATGATCGATCGTGTGGCGGAAGCTGTCGTGAGAATCGATGCGGCGGGCCATGACAGAGATTTCACGGAAACCTACAGCATTGAGCTTTTGGACCGTGACGGAAATTCCGCATTCCATGAGTTTTTGAAGACGGAGTTTGATACCGTTAACGCTTCGGTGACCGTACGCATGGAAAAACAGGTGCCCCTCACCGTGAAATTCGTTCAGGGATATTTTGAAGGAACCCATACGCAGGTGGCGGTGAATCCTTCTTCCGTTACCGTTCTTTGCTCCCCCTCCGACGCGGAACGGAGCGATCTTGTGCAGCCTCTTGAAATCGACGAGAAGCTGATTCTGACCGAGGAAAACATCCGCTCCCGCTATTTTGAGACGGTTTGCTATCCTCAGAGTCCTTATGCTTCTGCGGTTGATCCTGCGGCAGTAACCGTTTCCGTAACCATTGACGGAACCGTTAACAATCGCAAGATGAAAGTGGTTGAGCTGAACAGCACCAACGGAATGGACGTTTCCTGCTCGATTCTGGATGAAACCATCGAAAATGTGGTGATCTGCGGCAAGGCAGAGGTTCTCAGTTCCCTCAAAACAAGCGATATTGTAGCGATTGTGGACCTCAGTGAGTATTCCGAGGAAAACATCGGAAAGCGGTACCGCAAAAAGGTTTCCTTCATCGTGGACTCCGAGTATGCGGATGAAATTTTTATTGTAGGCGATTATTCGGTTGAAATCATCATAACGAAAAAATAAATGAGTATTGTAAAAATTATTGCGGAAAACATCAAAATCCCCTATACTCCCGATAAAGGGCAGGATATTGACGCCCTTGCCATGGAAGAAGCGGGGAAGATCATCAGAAAAAAGACGGGATGCCGTCCCTTATCCCTCCATATCGCAAAAAAATCGGTAGATGCAAGACGGAGAAGCAGCATTGCCTTCGTGGTATCCGTCTGTGCGGAAGTGGAATGGAAGGGGAATCCCGAGGTTCTGACGGAAAAGGGCTTTAAGCCGGTTCGTTCTCCCGAGCTTGACATCCGACCCGGAACGGAAATAGCCCCCCATCGCCACGTAGTGGTAGGCTTTGGTCCTGCGGGAATGTTTGCGGGGCTTCTTCTCGCGAAATACGGCTACCGTCCCGTGATCTACGAACGCGGCGGCTCCGTGGAAGAACGGGTGGAGAAGGTGGAACGGTTCGTATCGGGCGGCACCTTTGATACGGAGACCAATATCCAGTTCGGCGCAGGCGGTGCGGGAACCTTTTCGGACGGCAAGCTGACCACACGGATCAACGATCCTCTTGCAGTCTCCGTCATCGAGCAGCTCCATCGACTGGGCGCGCCCGACGAAATTCTCTGGAAGGCAAAGCCTCACATCGGTACGGATATTCTGCGGAACGTGGTGGCTGCTGCTCACCGCGAGATTGTTTCCCTCGGCGGAGAGATTCACTATCATTCCAAGGTGACCGATATCACAGACGGCACGGTGACGGTGAACGGGGAGAAAATCCCCTATTCCTCCCTCACCCTTGCCATCGGTCACAGCGCAAGAGATGTATACGGAGACCTTCTCCAAAAGGGATTTGTCATTGAACCCAAGCCTTTTTCCGTAGGGGTGCGTGCGGAACATCTGCAGTCCGATATTGATCGGATGCTGTTCGGCGACCTTGCGGGTGACCCCAATCTGGGAAAGGGTGAATATCAGCTTTCCTACCGAAAAGGGGATCGCGGAACTTATACCTTCTGTATGTGTCCCGGCGGCGAGGTTGTACCCTCTGCCAGCGAAGAGGGAGGCGTGGTGACGAACGGCATGAGCCGCTTTGCGAGAGACGGAAGAAACGCCAATGCGGCGGTCTGCGTTTCCGTAAAGCCGGAGGACTGCGGTTCTACCCCCATGGGAGCCATTGAATTCCAGCGGAATCTGGAACAGCGGGCGTTCCGTGCAGGGGGAGGAAGCTACACCGCTCCCGTGCAGACCGTGGGCGATTTCCTCTCGGGAAAATGGGGGACGGAACCGAGTCGGGTTCTTACTACCTACGGAAACGGCAACGTAAAACCCTATGATTTAAGAAAAATATTCCCCTCCTTCGTCAATGAAATGCTGGCGGAGGGACTGGTGGATTTCGGACGGAAGATGAAGGGGTACGATGCTCCCGATATTCCTCTTACGGGAGTGGAGACGAGAACCTCAGCACCCGTCCGCATTATGAGAACCGAGGATTGTCACGCAGTGGGCCATCCCTGCATCTATCCTTGCGGAGAGGGTGCGGGCTACGCAGGAGGTATCGTCAGCGCAGCGGTGGACGGAATCCGCGTGGCACAGAAAATCATCGGAAAATTCAGCCCTCTTGATCCGAGGGATTGATTTACAGAGGAAAAGAAAGGCACAGGCATGAAACGATCGGCAGAAGTATTGGAGATCAAAGGGAATAACGCTTTGATCTCGGTCAGACGCTCTTCCATGTGCGAAGGGTGCGAGAAACAGGATGGCTGCGGTTCTTCCTGCTCGGCGGGGGAGCTTTTGGGTGCGAACAAAACCATGACGGCATGGGCATCCAACGATGCGGGTGCGGTTGTTGGGGATCGTGTGGAGGTGGAAACCAAAACCGATACCGTCCTTCGCTATGCGGCACTTGTATTTTTGTTTCCCATTGCCCTTGCCCTTGTGTTCTATCTTGCAGGAAAGGCGTTTGGCGCGGAGGAAACGGCTGCCATGCTCCTGTCTGCGGTGGGATTCGTCCTTTCTTTTCTTGTTATTATAGTTTTCGACCGTGTGAAAAAAGCAAAGCCCGACGTGAGAATTACGAGGATTTTGTGATAAAACCCGAATCAAATGATTGTTTGAAATACAGATGAAATGAGTTGGAATAATGTCTTTGAGGAAACGAAATAACTGGGTGGTACAGACAACACGGGAGCAGATGACACAGAATGTCGAGGCGACGGAGATTGCTGCCGTATTGGGGGTCAGCCTTCCAACGGCACAGCTCCTTGTAAACCGTGGCTGCAGAGATTCCGAGGAAGCAAGGCGTTTTCTTTTCAAGGAGACCGAGCATCTTCACGATCCTTTTCGGATGAAGGATATGGACAAGGCGGTGGAACGGATTCTTTCTGCCCTTGAGAATGAAGAGAAAATCGTGATTTTCGGCGACTACGACGTGGACGGTGTTACTTCGGTCAGCAGCCTTTACCTGTATCTGAAGGAACACGACGGCAACGTAAATTATTACATCCCGTGCCGAAGCGGCGAAGGATACGGAATGTCCGAGGGGGCTGTAAGAAAGCTGGCAGAGCAGGGGATAGAGCTGATTATCACCGTGGATACGGGAATTACCGCCGTGGCAGAGACCCTTTTGGCTCAGTCTCTCGGAATGGACGTTGTTGTGACAGACCATCACGAATGCCACAGCGAAATGCCGCAGGCTTCTGCCGTTGTCAATCCGCGCCGTCCCGATTGCGAGTATCCCTTCAAGGAACTGGCAGGCGTTGGGGTTGTGTTTAAGCTTCTCTGTGCCCTCGAAAGCGCCCTTAACCCCGAGGATTCTCTGATCGACTGTGTCCGTCGGGTATCGAGAGAGTATGGTGACCTGATTGCGGTGGGTACGGTGGCGGACGTGATGCCCGTTCGGGATGAAAACCGACTGATCATCAGCTACGGTTTGTCCCTCATTGAGAATTCCAGCCGTCCCGGTCTGATTGAGCTGATTGAGGCGACCAAAACGGACTCCAAATACGGCGGAAAACGGAAGATTACCGCTTCCTTTATCGGATATACCATCGCTCCCCGTATCAATGCGGCGGGGCGGATCCGCGATGCTTCTCTGGCGGTGGAATTGTTCCTTGCCCCCGACTGTGAGACCGCAGCTCCCATTGCACGAGAGCTTTGCGATATCAACCGAGAGCGTCAGACGGAGGAAAACAAGATTACCGAAGAGGCCTATGCGGATATTGAGGCGAATCACGATTTTGAAAAGGAGCCCGTTCTCGTTCTCGACAACGAAACGTGGCATCACGGAATTATCGGAATTGTTGCGTCCCGAATTACGGAAAAATACGGCTGTCCCTCTATTCTCGTCTCTTTTGAAGGAAGCGAGGATATGGGGAAAGGCTCGGGCAGAAGCGTAAAGGGCATGAATCTTGTGGATGCCCTCTCCTCCTGCGGCGATCTTCTTGAAAAATTCGGCGGCCATGAGCTTGCAGCGGGGCTGACCATCCCACGGGAAAACCTTCCCGAATTCAGAAAGAGAATCAACGAATATGCCCTCGAATGCTTCCGTGATGTGGATATGACCACTTCCTTGGAGGCAGACTGCGAGCTTACCGCAGGGGATATTACCATGAATCAAGCGAAGGAGCTTTACTATCTGGAGCCGTTCGGTGTATCCAATCCGTCTCCCTTGTTTGTGACCTATGACGTCCCCGTCACAGATATTGCGGCGGTGGGTGGAGGAAAGCATACGCGCTTAACCGTGCGGATCGGTTCTTCCCCCGTGACCGTGATGTGCTTCCGTACCACAACGGCGGAATTGGATCTTTATCCGGGGGATACGGTGGATATCATGTTCGGACTGGATATCAACGAATTTATGAATCAGACAAGCCTTCAGATGATCGCAAAGGACGTGAGACTGTCGGAGGCGTTGTATCACAGAGAAAAAAGAGAGCACCAATGGTATGATTCGCTGACGGATGAGTCAGGGAGTGCGGTGTGTGAATATCCCGAGGGAGTATTGCCCGAACGGCAGGATTTTGCCCTCATTTATAATATGCTGAAGAGAGAGATTCAGCTTGAGCATGAAGTGTTCAGCATTCGTTCTCTCCATCACCTTCTGTCAAAGAACGGGGTCTTTATGCCCTATCAGAAGCTGAAGGCTGCCATTGTGATATTCGATGAAATGGGTCTTTTTAAGGTCACCGAGCTTGATGCGGAGAGGGAGATTTATTCCTTCCGTTATATCCGCGTCAACGGGAAGATTGACCTTGAACAGTCAAGGCTTCTCTCTGTTATGAGAAAGAATTACAATAAGGAATGAATCAAATGAGCGAAGAAATTAAGATAAACGAAGAAGGAACGTTCGATGAGGACAACGGACAGTTCAAAAGCATCGAAAAGCTTCTTCAGACAATAGAATCAAGCGAGAAAAAATACGATGTGGAGAAGATCAAGAGAGCATATCTCTACGCAAACTCTCTCCATGAGGGTCAGTACCGTGTCAGCGGCGATCCCTACATATCTCACCCCATTGCGGTAGCGGAAATTGCCCTTGCTCTCGGCTTGGATACCGACTCCATCTGTGCGGCGTTCCTGCACGATACGGTGGAGGACTGCTCCGACAAGACCAATCTGGATATTATTCAGACCCGCTTCGGCGATGATGTGGCCATGCTGGTAGACGGACTTACCAAGCTCAACGTCATCAATGTGGAGGATAAAGAGCTTGCTCAGATGGAGAACATCCGAAAGATGCTTCTTGCCATGTCCAAGGATATCCGCGTCATCTTCATCAAGCTCTGCGACCGTCTGCACAATATGAGAACGCTGGGGGTAAAGGCAGAGCATAAGCGGAGAATCACGGCTCTCGAAACCATGCACGTGTATGCCCCCCTTGCTCATCGTCTCGGTATGCAGCGAATGAAGCAGGAGCTTGAGAATCTCGCCCTTTCCCACCTGGACCCCATTGGTTATAACGAGGTTCAGTTGGATATTGAGAAGAAATACGGTCAGAATCAGAACTTTATCGGCAATACGAAAAGCTATGTTTCGGAAAAGCTGACGGAATACAACATCAACTTCTCCCTTGAGGGAAGAGTCAAAACCGTATACTCCATCTACCGCAAAATGTTCAATCAGAGCAAGAGCTTTGATGAAATTTACGACTTTTACGCCATCCGTATTATCGTTGATACGGAGCTTGAATGCTATACCGCTCTCGGTATCATCCACGATCTTTTCAAGAGTATCCCCGGACGGTTCAAGGACTATATTTCCACTCCCAAGCCCAATATGTATCAGTCCCTCCATACAACCGTAATCGGACGGGACGGCATTCCCTTTGAGGTGCAGATCCGTACCCGTGAGATGCATCACATTGCGGAATACGGTATTGCCGCCCATTGGAAGTACAAGTCCGGTGCCAAGAGTAAGGCGGAAATCGACCAGAAACTCCAGTGGATTGCAAAGCTGATTGACGTGGAAGACGGTGCTGTGGACTCCGACGATTTCATGCACGCCCTCAAAATCGATATCTTCAGCGATGAAACCTTTGTGTTTACTCCCAAGGGCGATGTCATT
>JAZQUQ010000284.1:0-7231 GCA_045631365.1 Eubacteriales bacterium
CCTGGTTCCGCCGACCGGTCTGTAGAACCAGACATTGTTTCCGTGCTTGTTCGTGTCGTACTCGGTGTACAGCGTTCCGTTTTCTCCCCGACGGGGAAGGAGGACGGTGTACCCGCTTCCGTCGGTGGAAACGTGGGGGAACACGCAGCCCATATCCAACCGTGTGCCGTCCGCAAGAGTGAGGGAATCCGCAATCACCGTGATCCCGTCGGAAAGGTTTTCGGGAAGGTAAGCACGGTATTCTTCCTCCGAAGCGAAGGCAACGTCGTCCGCCTTTACCCAGCCTCGGTAGTAATAGGACTGAAGATAGAGGAATTTGCCGTCGGTACTTTCGTGGAGTACCAATACAGGAGTTCCGAGGATCAGCTCCGCTTCCTGCAGGCGGTCGAAATAGCGGTTGGCGTCCGTGGGATCAAACAGCCGAACTTCCGTGGGAAGGGTGCGGATGTTGGTCCGATGAGTGACAACGGCAGTTCGGGGAATCACCGTGTGGGGGATGGCGGAGAGATTTCGGTTGTCCTCCATGGCGTTGATCGTTTCCCACGGAACCGCGTTTCCGTCTTCGTCCGTTTTTTCTGAGGGTGTTTTGCCGCTCTTGATCCATTCTGCCACGTCGCATCCGCGGAGGTTTTGGGGAATCTCACTCATGTCATACATCGTGGGGCATGTTTTACGGATTTTTTCGTTAAAAGCGGCGATTTCCTCCGCTGTCATGATCACTTTTTTGGGGTTTCCCTTGGTTTGATAGAGGGAAATCCATTTTTCTGCGGTTACGAGGGACATAACTCCTCCTTATACAGAATTTCGATGAGATAAAAAGTCCCCCTTGCAGAGAATGTGCATTTGATGCGTATTCAAGTGCAAAAAGGGGACTTTTTGATTCTGTTTTTTTATCTTGCCATCAGCTTAACCATGACAGCCTTCTGTGCATGGAGTCTGTTTTCTGCTTCTTCGAAGATTTCGTCTGCGTGAGCTTCAAATACTTCCGCGGTGATTTCTTCGCCTCTGTGTGCGGGGAGGCAATGCTGAACCATAACGTCCTTGTTGCAGACGTCGATGACAGCATCGTTGATCTGGTAGCCCTTGAAGATCTTCTTGCGGGCTTCTGCTTCTTCTTCCTGACCCATGGATGCCCAAACGTCGGTGAAGAGTACGTCAGAGCCTGCGGAGGCTTCCAGAACGTCTTCCTTCATCTCGAACATATCGCCGTACTTTGCGGCAAAGTCGAGAACGTCGGGATGGGGCTGATAATCCTTGGGACAAGCGATGGCAACCTTCATGCCCACGGTAAGACCGCCTACGATGAGGGAGTTTGCCATGTTATTTCCGTCGCCGATGTAGGTCATCTTGAGACCGTCGAAGCCGCCCTTGAACTCACGGATGGTGAGAAGGTCAGCGAGGATCTGACAGGGGTGGCAGTAGTCGGTCAGCCCGTTGATGACGGGGCAGGAGCAGTATGCGGCAAGGTCTTCCACTTCCTTCTGAGCGTAGGTACGGATCATGATACCGTCAAGGTAGCGGGAGAGAACGCGTGCGGTGTCCTCCAGGGGTTCGCCTCTGCCGATCTGCAGATCGCGGGGGGAGAGGAACAGTGCCTGACCGCCCAGCTGGTAGATACCGGTTTCAAAGGACACGCGGGTTCTGGTGGAGGATTTCTGGAAAATCATACCCAGAGACTGTCCCTTTAAGATATTATGCTCGATGCCTGCTTTGCGTTCGTACTTCAGACGGGTAGCGATATCGAGAAGCTCAAGAATTTCCTTTTTGCTGAGGTCAGCCATTTTCAGAAGGTCTTTTTTCATGTTTCTGTCTCCAATTTTCAGTTATTTACGGATTCAACGTATTTCTTCACAAGTCCGATCTGACGTGTGGTGGATTCCACGGAGGGACCGCCGTAAACGAGACGGCAGTTCACGCAGTTTTCAAGGTTCACCGCATCGTAAACGTCACGGTCGAACAGTTCGGAGAAGCTCTTGTATTCTTCCATGGACAGGGACTCGAAGTCGGTGCCGTGATCGATGCAGTAGGCAACCAGACGGCCGCTGACCTTGTACGCATCACGGAAGGGCATACCCTTCTTGGTGAGGTAGTCCGCACAGTCGGTGGCGTTGATGAAGCCGAGGGAGGCTGCGGAACGGAGCTTTTCCTTCTTTACGGTCATGGTAGCGATCATGGAGGTGAACAGCTCGATGCACAGCTTCACGTTGTCGATGGCGTCGAAGATTGCCTCCTTGTCCTCCTGCATGTCCTTGTTGTAGGCAAGAGGAATACCCTTCAGCATGGTCAGCAGGGTTACAAGGTCGCCGTACACACGTCCGGTCTTTCCGCGAACCAGCTCTGCGATGTCGGGATTCTTCTTCTGAGGCATAATGGAGGAGCCTGTAGAGAAGGCGTCGTCCAGCTCGATGAAGCCGAATTCGGAGGAGCACCACAGGATGATCTCTTCGGAGAAGCGGCTGAGATGAGTCATGATCAGGGAGAGGTCGAAGGCGAATTCCGCGAGGAAATCACGGTCGGACACGCCATCGATGCTGTTTTCCGTTACCCCGTTGAAGCCGAGAAGCTCCGCAACCATGTGGCGGTCGATGGGGTAGGTGGTGGAGGCAAGGGCACCGGAGCCGAGGGGAGAATAGTTGGTTCTTTCGTACGTCTGAGCCAGTCTCATGTCGTCACGGATAAACATCTGTGCATAAGCAAGGATGTAGTGTGCATAAGTGACGGGCTGTGCGCGCTGAAGGTGGGTGTAGCCTGCCATAACGGTCTCGGTGTTGGCGGAGGCGATGTCCGCAATGGTGCCGAGGAGGGAAGCGAGGAGGGCACGGGTTGCCTTGATCTCGTTCTTTGTGTACATACGGATGTCGAGCGCAACCTGGTCGTTTCTGCTTCGTGCGGTGTGGAGTCTCTTGCCGGTGTCGCCGATGCGCTTGGTGAGGACTTCCTCTACAAACATATGGATGTCTTCCGCCTCGGGATCGATGGGAAGGCTGCCGGACTCAATGTCGGCAAGGATATTCTTAAGCTCTGCAATGATCTTCTCCGATTCACTTTCGGAAATGATGCCGCATTTGCCCAGCATGGTAGCGTGAGCAATGGAGCCCTCGATGTCTTCCTTGTACATTCTGCTGTCAAAGGAAATGGAGGAGTTGAAGTCGTTTACACGGCTGTTTTCCGCTTTCTTGAACCGTGCATCCCACATTTTAGCCATAGTGTTGGTCCTTTCTTTTATTTCGCTTGCGAAATTGGGGAAACGTTAGGGGATTCTCCCCTAAAACCCCACCGGGGACCAGTCCCCGGACCCCGAATATTGGGTCGTTTTAAAAACACAGGGGGAACACAGCTTTATCGCGATGATTGAGATAAGAACTGTGTTCCCGAGGTATTGATTGTTGTTTCAGATTGCGAGATTACTTGTTGTTTCTCTTCGCGTCCAGCATTGCCTTGACCTTGATGGGCAGACCGAACAGGTTGATGAAGCCGTCCGCATCCTTCTGGTCGTAAACGTCGTCCTCTGCGAAGGTAGCGATCTCTTCGTCGTAGAGAGAGTAGGGGGATGTTACGGATGCGGGAGTTACGTTGCCCTTGTAGAGCTTAACCTTTACGTCACCGGTAACGGTTTCCTGTGTCTTGTCAACAAATGCGGAGAGTGCTTCTCTTGCGGGTGTGAACCACTGACCGAAGTAAACGAGATCGGCGAACTTACCGGAGAGCATCTGCTTCAGGTGCATGGTTTCACGGTCGAGAGTGAGGTTCTCGAGCATTTCGTGAGCAGCGTACAGAATGGTCCCGCCGGGGGTTTCGTATACGCCGCGGCTCTTCATACCAACGAGACGGTTTTCCACGATGTCGATGATACCGATACCGTTTGCGCCGCCCAGCTCGTTCAGCTTGCCGATGAGGGCAACGGGATCCATTTCCACGCCGTCGATGGCGGTGGGGATACCCTTTTCGAAGTGGAGGGTCAGGTAGGTGGGAACATCGGGAGCCTTTTCGGGGGTTACGCCAAGCTCAAGAATCTTGTCGTACATGGGCTCGTTTGCGGGATCTTCGAGATCCAGACCTTCGTGAGAAAGGTGCCACAGGTTCTTGTCCTTGGAGTAGCTGGTTTCTCTTGTAAACTTGAGGGGGATGTTGTGTGCTTCTGCGTAGTCGATTTCCTCGTCACGGGACTTGATATCCCAAAGTCTCCAGGGAGCGATGATTTCAAGCTCAGGAGCGAATGCCTTGATGGTCAGCTCGAAACGGATCTGGTCGTTACCTTTACCGGTACAGCCGTGGCAGATGGCGTCAGCGCCTTCCGCCTTTGCGATTTCAACGATTCTCTTAGCGATGATGGGACGAGCGAAGGAGGTACCGAGGAGGTAGGTGTTTTCGTACTTAGCGCCTGCCTTCATGGTGGGGTAGATGTAGTCGGTGATGAACTCTTCGCGGAGGTCTTCCACGTAAAGCTTGGCAGCACCGGTCTTCAGTGCCTTTTCTTCGAGACCCTCCAACTCATCAGCCTGACCTACGTTACCGGAAACGGCGATAACTTCGCATCCGGGGTAGTTTTCCTTCAGCCACGGAATAATGATGGATGTATCAAGACCGCCGGAATAAGCGAGAACGATTTTTTTGATTTCTTTTTTCATGTCAAACTCCTCTGTATTTTTATGTGTTTTGGATGTTTTTTCAAGTGTAATGATATTATATAACAATCAGAAGAAAAATGCAATAGACAACTTTCACAAACTTGAATAAATATACAGCGATATATTATAAAAATGCACAACAACTTTTGCCTGAAGGGAGAAAAAACACCAATTTCTCCGTTGATCTTCCGCAATTACCCCTTGTTGAGTAAATTTGTGGGAGGAAGACGGCGAGAAATCGTCGTGAATTATCAAAAACACCGAAAATGAAATGAATAAATATTTTTTTGAGTGTATCCAAAAGGCGTTCTGTGGGGGAAATGAAAAAATCATCTTGATTTGAAAGATTTACAGGGGTTATTTTCACGTTGACTGCAAAAAATAAGGGTGAACGGAAAAAAGGAGATGATTTGAACATGAAAATAAAAAATATGCTTGCATTTCTTTGTGCGGCGGCGTTGGCACGACCGTTCCTTATGGAAACGACGGGAACGGATGATGCGGAATGTTTCTTTTGGAACAGAAACGGCAGCGGGGAAGAGACGATTCTCTCGGAGGAGATTCCGCCGCGGCGGGGGAACGGGGTGGACAGCTACGAGGAGCGGAATCCCAAGCACGACGAGGATTCCCTTCGTCCCGAGACAGCGGAACCGACGGAAGAAACGGAACCTTGCCTTGGGGGTACGGTGTACAGCTGGTACTGTGCGCACCAAAAGGACGGGAAGATTCCCCCCATCCCCTCCGAAATGAGCTTTATCGAGGATCACGGCGGGTATTTCCTTGACCGCAATGCCAAGGAGGACGACCGTGTGATTTACCTCACCTTTGACGCAGGGTATGAAAACGGGAACGTGGAGAAGATTTTGGACGTACTGAAGGCGGAGGAGGTGCCGGGGGCGTTCTTTATCCTTGACAATCTGATCAAAACCAATACCGATCTTGTGAAGCGAATGGCGGAGGAGGGGCATCTGGTGTGCAATCATACCGCCAAGCACAGGGATATGTCCGCGGTGACGGATAAGGAAGAATTTGCGGCGGAGCTTCGGAAGCTGGAGGAGATTTACAAGGAATACACGGGGTACGACATGGCAAAATTCTACCGTCCGCCGGAAGGAAAGTTCAGCGAGACCAATATGATCCACGCGGATGAGCTGGGGTATAAGACGGTTTTCTGGAGCTTTGCCTATGCCGATTGGGACAACAACAAGCAGATGTCCCCCGAAAAGGCCATGGATAAGGTTTTTTCCGGGACACACAACGGAGAAATTCTCCTGCTGCATCCCACGTCCGCTACCAACGCCGCCATTCTGCCCGAGCTGATCCGCGCGTGGAAGGGGATGGGATACCGATTCGGCAGTCTGGATGAGCTTCTTTGAAAAACGGAAGGGAAAACAAAGGGAGAGGGAGGGGAGTAGGATGAAACGGATGATCCGCACGGGTGCTGTGGTGTTGGCGGCGGCGATTCTGCTGCCGTTGAAGTGTACGGCCTTTTACGATGGGGACGTGCTGTCCTCCTGCTACGGGGAGCCGACCAAGAAGATTGCGCTGACCTTCGACGACGGCCCCCATCCGAGGTACACGCCGCAGATTCTTGAGATTTTGGAGGAGTACGGGATAAAGGCAACCTTTTTCGTAGTGGGGCAGAATGCGGAATACTATCCGGAGCTGGTGAAAGCGGAGGTGGACGGGGGACACGAGGTGGGGAATCACACCTTCACCCACGCCAATCTGCGGAACGGAACCTACGAGACGGTGTGCGGGGAGATTCTCCGAACGGAGCGGATGATTTACGAAAATACGGATTTCCGATCCAGACTCCTTCGACCGCCGGAGGGGATTTACAGTCAGGCGGTGTGCGATGCGGCGGCGGACTTTGATTACACCATCGTGCTGTGGTCTATCGATACACGGGATTGGACCCACAATCCCTCGGATAAGATCGCAGAACAGGTTCTCGCGGAGGTGAAGGGAGGGGATATCATCCTGTTCCACGACTTCATTGGACGGGATTCCCCCACACCGGATGCTCTCCGAATCATCATCCCCAAGCTGCTTGCGCAAGGGTACAAATTCGTCACCGTGTCCGAGCTGATTTCTGCGGAGTAAGGAAAAAAGAAAAGGGGGAAGAGAAACTTCTTGAAAAAGTTTTTCTTCCCCCCGCGTGCTTCCGAAAGGGATCAGTTGCCTCGGGTCAGGATTTTATGGGTGTAGGAGAAAAAGTCGAGGGTCATGTCGAAGTATTTCGCGGAGGCGGTTCCTTTGAGGAACTGTCCGTTTTCGTATTTGTTGTCGGAATCCCAGGTGGGGTCCATGATAATCCAGCGGTTTTCGCTTGCCAGATAGGCTTCCGCATGGGCATGGTTGGATTCCTCCGTACCGTAGTTGCTCTCGTTGAAATATCCGATGGTGCTGGCACCTGCCGAGAAGGTGGTAACCTTGATGCAGGGGATACCTTGGGCTTGTACCAGCGCAATCAGAAGCCGTGCGTATCCCTCACACACGCTTCGCTTGGATTCGTAAACCTCTTCGGGGGTGTAGAAGACTTCGGTGGAACGTCCGTAATAGTAGTCGTAATCGTAATAGATATTCTCGGCAACCCAGCG
>JAZQUQ010000285.1:0-1536 GCA_045631365.1 Eubacteriales bacterium
GGTAACGCGGCTGTAGAAGGTTCCCTCGGGATATACGATCATGATCG
This sequence comes from Eubacteriales bacterium, assembly GCA_045631365.1. Classification (GTDB taxonomy): domain Bacteria; phylum Bacillota; class Clostridia; order Oscillospirales; family CAG-272; genus UMGS1696. The sequence goes on from JAZQUQ010000285.1 coordinate 48, forward strand.
GGCCGAGAGCGCACAGACCAAAGCAACCGGTCTGAACGATCTTGATCTCGTTTTCAAGGCCCTTTGCCTGAAGCTCACCCTCAAGCTTGGTGAAAAGTGCCTGGCTGCCGGAAGACGTACAACCGGTACCACCGCAAATCAGAACATGTGAACGAAACATTTTATCGATCCTCCTGTGGAATTACTGCTTTGCTGCGCCAATGGTGTACTCTGCGATAACGGCGCCGCCTTTGATATGCTTCTCGACAACTTCCGCTGCCTTTTCAGGGGTCATTTTAACGTAGGTAACCTTTTCCTTGTCCTTCTCGAACACCTCAACAACAGGCTCGTACTGGCAAATGCCAATGCATCCGGTCTGAGTAACGGTGATGGAATCGGACAAACCTGCGGCGGAGATAGCCTCAACAAACGCATTGAGAACGGGTCTTGCGCCGGCTGCGATACCGCAAGTAGCCATACCGACTACAATTCTAGTTTCGCCGGTGCCTTTGCGGACGGCAATCTTGTCCTGCATTTTCGCTTTGATCGCCAAGAGTTCTTCAACAGACTTCATAACTGGTGGATCCTTTCCTGATATATAAATTATTCAAATAACTGATATTGCTCCCGCAAGCTTCCGTCGATCCACATAAGGATTTCGGGTTCGCTGAGCGGTATATCCTCTCCCAGGACGGCTCGCAATTCCGCGCAGGAGAGATGAACACTTCCCTTTTCTGTGGTATGGGTAAACGTAAAATTGACATCCGGGGCGCCCTGAATCAGCGTTACCACGGTACTGACGATATCCCCCAGCGGTACGAAATCGATGTGATTCCGTCCAAACCGACCGTGAATCGTCGTTCCGTGATCGGAAGATTCGGATTCGGGAGTTGAGCGAATCTCCACAAAACCGCCGGTCATTTCGGCAAGCATTGTGAAGAACGGGATGCCAAGTCCCACCTTTCGGGTAGTTCTTGTAGTAAAGAATGGGTCGCGTAGTTTTTTCACCTGTTCCGCAGACATCCCGCAGCCGTTATCGGTAACGGTAAAGTCAAGCCATTCGCCGCATTCGTGGATTTCCACTGAAATCGTGTCGGCCTTGGCGCGGACAGAGTTCATCGTGATATCAAGAACATAGAGAGAAAAATCTTCCATAACACTTCCTCCACTCTCACACACCGCGAAGATACTCAAATAGTTTTTCCGTAACGAAGCGCGAGGAATAGGGCTCATCCTCCAGAAGGATGCTGTTTTCCGCTTCGGAGATAGCACCCAATTCATGCGCGTCAGAGGAAACCACATATCGCATATCTTTCAGGTGAGGATACTTTTCCTGATATTCCGAAAGAGCTGGTGCGTTGTTCAGCTCAAAGGCTGTGAATTTCGGATCAGTTGGGAAACCGCCCAAAACAGACACCATACCGTTGGATGTTCGGTCTATATGAGCCGGATAGGCAATCCCGCCGCATTGAGCGGCCAAATGATATGCCTCCTCGATGGAGATGGTGGT
>JAZQUQ010000286.1:0-11250 GCA_045631365.1 Eubacteriales bacterium
GGGGAGAAACTTTTCTCAAAAAGTTCCTCCCCCGTAAAAACATATTATCGATTACTTCAGCATTCCCGCAACAACGGATTCGGCTGCTGCGAGGGCGTCGGCGATCTTTGTGAGATCCTTACCGCCGCTGGTTGCGCTGTCGGGACGTCCGCCGCCCTTACCGCCGGTGACAGCGGATACTTCGCGGAGGATATTGCCTGCGTGAGCGCCTGCCTTTACCGCATCCTTACCGCAAGCGGCAACAAAGTTCAGCTTTTCCTTATCGTGAACGGCGAATACCGCAACGGCATCCGCGTACTGATCCTTGATGGAGTCGCAGAGTGCGCGTGCTGCGTCAATACCGGTGTTGTCAAGGTCCGCTGCGATCAGCTTTACGGCACCAACGGTCTTTGCTTCGTTGATGAGGCTGCCGAGACGGTTTGCAGCCAGCTTGGAGTTGAGGCTGTCGATTTCGCGCTTGAGGGAGGAGATTTCACCCTGAAGAGCGGCTGCACGGTTTGCCATATCTGCGGGGTTCTGTGCCTTCAGCGCCTTTGCGGTGTCGGAGATGAGACCTTCACGCTCGCCGATCAGCTCAAGAACGCCGAGACCCGTTACACCCTCGATACGGCGAACGCCTGCCGCAACGGAGGATTCGGAAACGATCTTAAAGAGACCGATCTTTGCTGTGTTGTCGCAGTGTGTACCGCCGCAAAGTTCGGTGGAGAAATCGCCCATCTTAACCATACGAACGGTTGCGCCGTACTTTTCGCCGAAGAGTGCCATAGCCCCTTCCTTCTTTGCGGTTTCGATGTCGGTTTCCTTGGTGCAGATGCTGTTGCCTACCAAAATGTTGGCGTTAACCAGTCCCTCAACCTTGCGGATTTCTTCGTTTGTCAGAGCCTGGAAGTGTGTGAAGTCGAAGCGAACACGGTGGGGATCCACATAGGAGCCTGCCTGTTCAACGTGAGTGCCGAGAACGGTACGGAGTGCAGCCTGCAGGAGATGGCACGCAGAGTGGTTTCTCTTGATGGACTCACGGCGGGCGTTTTCAATATCTGCCACAACGGTGTCGCCCACGCTGAATGTGCCGTTTGCCACGGTGCAGAGGTGGATGTAAACGCCGTCGGTCTTCTTTGTATCGTAAACGGAGAGGATCGCTCCGCTCTTGTAGATGGTACCTGTGTCACCGATCTGACCGCCGCCTTCGCCGTAGAAGGGAGTCTTGTCGAGGATAATGGTGCATTCACCTTCGGAAACGGACTGAACGGATTCGTCTTCGCTGAGGATACCGATGATCTTAGCCTCGGTACGGTCGTCGGTGTAGCCGGTGAATTCGGTTGCAGCGAAACCGGAGAGAAGGCTCTTGGATGCATCGCTCCAACCGGAGATGTTTGCTCTTGCTTCTCTTGCGCGAACCTTCTGCTGCTGCATCAGATTCTTGAAGGTTTCTTCATCGATTGCCAGCTTGCTTTCTTCCGCAATTTCACGGGTCAGGTCGATAGGGAAGCCGAAGGTATCGTACAGCTTGAATACGTCCTCGCCGGAGATGGTATTGGCACCTTCCTTGAGAGTACCCTGGATGATATCGGAAAGGATGGCAAGACCTGCGTCGATGGTAGCATTGAAGCGTTCTTCTTCAATGGACATAACCTTCTTGATGTAGTCTGCCTTTTCGCTTACTTCGGGATATGCACCGCCGTTTTCTGCGATCACAACGTCGCAGATTTCGGTGAGGAAGGGACGGTTGATTCCGAGGAGCTTACCGTGACGGGCAGCACGGCGGAGGATTCTGCGGAGTACGTAGCCTCTGCCTTCGTTGGAGGGGATTACGCCGTCGCTGATCATGAAGGTAGCACCGCGAACGTGGTCGGTAATAACACGGATGGAGATATCGTTGTTCTTGTCTGCACCGTAGCTCTTGCCGGAGATTTCAACAACCTTGTCAAGGATCTTACGGACACCGTCCACCTCGAACATATTGTCAACGTCCTGCATAACGCAAGCCAGACGCTCCAGACCCATACCGGTATCGATGTTCTTGTGTTCCAGCTCGGTGTAGTTGCCCTTGCCGTCGGAGTTGAACTGGGTGAATACGTTGTTCCAGATTTCCATGAAACGGTCGCAGTCACAGCCGGGCTTACAGTCGGGAGAACCGCAGCCGTACTTCAGTCCGCGGCCGAAGTAAATTTCGGAGCAGGGTCCGCAGGGGCCTGTACCGTGTTCCCAGAAGTTGTCCGCCTTACCGGGACGAACGATTCTTTCTGCGGGAACGCCGATGATTTCGTTCCAGATGCGGAATGCTTCGTCGTCCTCTTCGTAGATGGAGGGGTAGAGCAGCTCGCCGGGGATTTCGAGACATACGGTCAGGAATTCCCAAGCCCACGGAATTGCTTCATACTTGAAGTAGTCGCCGAAGGAGAAGTTACCCAGCATTTCGAAGAAGGTACCGTGACGTGCGGTGTGACCGACTCTTTCAAGGTCGGGGGTACGGATACACTTCTGGCAGGTGGTAACGCGCTTACGGGGAGGCTCAACCTCACCGGTGAAGAACTTCTTCATGGGCGCCATACCGGAGTTGATGAGAAGAAGGGATTTGTCGTTATTGGGAACCAGAGGGAAAGAGGGGAGACGAAGATGACCCTTTGATTCAAAGAATGCGAGATATTTTTCGCGCAAATCGTTGAGTGATGTCCACTGCATGGCAGAAAACTCCTTTATCTGATAAAAAATAATATATTTTTGAGTTATTTGATCTACAATAATTTATTATATCACTTGTTTCGCTCTCTGTCAACTGGCAGAACGAGCAAATGTAGGGTACAGCAGGGCGGATTCTCATATTTTTTCGGAAGAATGAGGCAGGAAAGTGCGATTCCTCTCTCCCATTCTGTTGACACGGCTCTGTTTTTTTGCTATAATAGAAGAGATTTAGAATGGGCTAATAGTACATTGCCCGATATCACAAAACCATCGGCGGAAAAAGGAGGGACAGCAGTGGCGGCAAAGAAAACAGGAACCCAAAACGATCTCCGAAGCATCAGCCTGGAAACGGCGGCAATCCTCGGAGGCAGCGCACTTTTGTTTATGGGACTTTACATGCTTCTCATGCAGTCAACGGCACTCAATCCCGTGATCTGCGGAGTTGTTCTCATCGTTCTGTATCTGGCCGTTATTTCCCTTTCCTATCTGATCATTGAACGGCGGAAGCGACGCAAATCCATGGACGACACCCTCACCCCCGTCATGGGACGGATTATGTTCGACGCCGTGGTAAAAATGCGGACTCCCGTGTTCATCTGCGACAGCGACGAACGCATTATCTGGTACAACAACGCCACGGAATCCCTGATCTCCGGCAAAAACAAGCTGTACGGTGAAGAGGTTTCCGAGTTGTTCGGCATCTCCCTCATGGCAATCAAGATGGACAAAAACCCTAACGGTGCCAAGGTTACCTGCGAGGGACGGACCTTCTATGCCCGCTACAACCACATCAAGACCGACGACAACGATTTCGCCATGATCACCACCACGGAAACCACGGAGCTGGATGCCGCAACCGCAAAAATGGCGGGAGATGAGCCTGTGGTCATGTATATCATGATCGACAACCTCAGCGAAATGATCCGCTACGACGGCGAAAATTACCGTCCCGCAGCGTCCAAGGTGGATGCGGTCATCCGCCAATGGGCAGAAGAACGGAACTGCATCCTGAAGGAATACGAAAAGGACAAATATATTCTCATCACCCAGACCCGTGTGCTGAACGAATTCATTTCCCGAAAGTTCGATCTCCTTGACCGTGTCCGCGGTGCCCATGATACGGAAGCAGGTCTTCCCCTGACTGTCTCCATCGGTGTAGGCAAGGTCAATGGCTCCTTTGAGGATAAGGACCGAGCGGCACAGACTGCTCTTGAAATGGCTCTTCAGCGAGGAGGAGACCAGGCAATTGTCAAGGGAGACGAATCGCTGGAAATTTTCGGCGGTATCTCCAACACCGTACAGAAACGAACCAACGTCCGCGCACGAATGGTGTCAAAGGAACTGATGACCGCCATCCGCAATGCGTCCAACGTTATCGTTATGGGCCATCGGTTTGCCGATTTCGACTCCTTTGGTGCTACGGTGGGTATGGTACGGTTCGCCATGTACTGCGGCGCAAGAGTCAATGCGGTCATCAACATGTCCGACCGGAATCTCATGGGATGCAGAAATCTCCTTGCCCCCGAAGAGGATTTTATCGGCGTGTTCGTGGATGAACAGCTGGGTCTTGACCTGATCACTACAAGAACACTGGTTATTATCGTAGACGTCAACAACATGGGCCACGTGGAATCCCCCCTGATCGCGGAGCACGCTCCCGTTCTTGCGGTGGTGGATCACCACAGAAAAACGGCCGAATACAAAAACGAGCCTTTGGTAGAGTACATCGAGCCTTCCGCATCCTCCGCCTGTGAACTGGTGGCGGAAATGCTGGAGCAGGTTCTGCCGAAGGAAGAGTTGACCCCCACGGAGGCAACCCTCATGATGGCGGGCATCACCCTTGATACCAAGAATTTCTCCAAGAGCACGGGCACCCGTACCTTTAGTGCGGCGCTCTATCTCCGTGACCGCGGTGCATCCTCCGCGAAGATTCAGGACCTGAACAAAACGGGGCTTGACGACTATATGCGGGAGGGCAAATTCCGTACCAACGTCACGTTCTATCGGGGAAATCTTGCCATTACCACAGCGGATAACGGGGCAGAGGCAGGCCCCGCGGACAGGATCACCGCGGCAAAAGCGGCAGACAATCTCTTGTCCGTGGAAGGCGTGGAAGCATCCTTCGCCCTTGTGAAAATCGGGGATTCGGTCAGTATTTCCGCCCGTTCCGCAGGCAAAATCAACGTTCAGCTCATTCTGGAAAAGCTGAAGGGCGGCGGACACTTCGATTCCGCAGGCGCTCAGGTGGAAGGAGAGCTGAAGGCGGCAGAGGAAATGCTGAAAGCCGCCATCGACGAATATCTGGGCAAAAAATCGGAAACCAATTAACAAACACCGCCGAACCATCGGCAGAAACATAATATTTGGAGGATAAAATTATGAAGGTAGTACTTCTTCAGGACGTAAAAGGACAGGGCAAGAAAGACGATGTGATCAACGTATCCGACGGATACGCAAGAAACTTCCTGTTCCCCAAGAAGCTGGCAGCGGAAGCAGACGCTAAGGTTATGAACGAGATCAAGAACAAGGAATCGTCCAGACAGCATAAGATCGAGCTGGAAAAGCAGGCGGCAAGAGATACCGCAGCCGCTCTCCAAAAGGTGGTCGTAAAGATCAAGATCCAGGCAGGCACCGACGGAAGAGTCTACGGCTCCGTTACTTCCAAGGATATCGCGGAACAGCTGGCTGCACAGCACAAGATCGAGGTGGACAAGAGAAAAATCGTCCTCGACGCCCCCATCAAAACCTACGGCTCCTACGCCATCGACGTAAAGCTCTACCCCGAAATCGCAGGCAAGATCAACGTAGTGGTTTGCGAGTAAGGGAACGGATCTTGGAGATCCCTTTTGAGGAAAGGGGCCTCCAAACCTCCACCAAACCTTTTTGGGCAGGACAAAAATATAGGATGGTCGAAAATCCAACCGATTTTCCGTTCATCTACCCAATATAAAAGTTTTAGTCAAGTTTTTTCAAAAACTTGCGGGGTTCGAAGGGGCAGCGCCCCTCGCGTTCTCCCCATTGGAAAGGCAGGGATAAGAATTGACAGGCGATCTTGACAGACGGATGCCGTTTTCGCTGGAGGCGGAGCAATCCGTACTCGGCTCTATTATGATAGACCCCCAGTGCATGGACACCCTTGCTGCGCTGATCAGCCGGGAAGATTTTTACTTGCCGGAGCATGCTCAGATTTTCTCCGCCATGCAGTCCATGTATCTGAAGAGCAAGAACATCGACCCGGTTACGCTGATTGACGAATTGGTGGTCAGCGGAACCTACGACGAAGCGGGCGGCAACAGCTACATCAAACTCATTGCGGAAACCGTCCCCACGGCATCCAACGCGGTGGATTATGCAAAGATTGTCCGCGACAAGGCGATACTCCGTCAGCTCATTGAAGCGGGCGAAGACATTGCAGAGGCTGCTTATGCAGGCGAAGACGAAGCGGAACGGCTCATTGAGTACGCCGAATCCAAGATCTACCGTATTGCAGACGGACGGGAAAACAAAAACTTCGTCCACATCCGCGATGCGCTGCTGCAGGTTTACGAGCGGCTGAAGCTTCTCCGTGAAAATCCCGAAGCAGTTAAGGGAACACCCACAGGGTTTACCGCCCTTGACAACGTCATCGTGGGTCTCGGCAAGAGTGACCTTGTGCTGGTAGGCGCCCGTCCCGGTATGGGTAAGACCTCCTTCACCATGAACCTTGCCACCGCCGCCGCCATGGCGACCAAAAAGACCGTGTGCGTATTCTCCCTTGAAATGTCGGCAGAACAGCTTGCCAACCGCATGCTTTCCAGTGAAGCACAGGTAGACAGCTACAAAATGCGATCGGGTCAGCTGGAAAACGAGGACTGGGAGGCCATAGCCTACGCTTCCTCCCGTCTTTCCGAATCGGACATCCTCATTGACGACACCCCCGGTATTTCCGTCACGGCAATGAAATCCAAGCTCCGACGGGTGAAGAATCTCGGGCTTGTGGTCATCGACTATCTCGGTCTGATGCAGGGTGACCGCCACACCGATAACCGTGTGCAGGAGGTCAGCGAAATCTCCCGCGGACTGAAGCTTCTGGCAAAGGAAATGAACGTGCCCGTCATCTGCTGCGCACAGCTTTCGAGAGGTCCCGAAAACAGACCGGACAAGCGTCCCATGCTGTCCGACCTCCGTGACTCCGGTGCCATCGAGCAGGACGCGGATATCGTTATGTTCCTTTACCGTGACGAATACTACAAGGAAGAAACCCCTGCTCAAAGCATTGCCGAAGTCATTATCGCAAAGAACCGTCACGGTTCTCTCGACAAGGTCAAGTTAGGCTGGATCGGCCGCTTCACCAAATTCACCAACCTCGCACCCGGTGAGGGAGAATAACGTGCAGCTTTAATTGCAAGATAACCATCTCCCTCCCGAGAATTTCCCTTGCGGTAAATTCTCCAAGGTTTGGGCTGTATTTGGTGCGGGGGAATAATGTTCAGTTGAAATTGTAAGACAACCATTCCCCGTAAATTTAACTGAAACTTACGGGGGAAAATAACAAAAAAACATGAAAATACTGAATCAAATACAATCACCGTCCGATGTAAAGCGGATGTCGGAAAAAGAGCTTGATGCTCTCGCCGACCAAATCCGCGGGACGATTATAGAGACGGTGTCGAAAAACGGGGGGCATCTGGCGTCTAATCTCGGCATCGTTGAGCTGACACTGGCACTGCACCGCGTTTTTTCCTTTCCTTGTGATTCCGTGGTCTTCGACGTGGGTCATCAAGCATACGCCCACAAGCTGATCACGGGGCGACGAGACGGGTTCTCCTCCATCCGACAAGAGGGCGGCCTTTCCGGCTTCACCAATCGGGAGGAAAGCGAATACGACACCATGACTGCAGGGCACTCCGGCTCTTCCCTCTCCTATGCGGTGGGAATCGCGGAGGCAAACCGTATCGCGGGCAGCGATGCCTATGCCGTTGCCGTCGTCGGAGACGGATCTTTTACCAACGGCATGATCTACGAGGCAATGAACAACGCCGCCACCCACAAACTGCGGCTGATCCTCATCCTCAACGACAACGAAATGTCCATTTCCCCCAACGTAGGCGCCCTTTCCCGCTATTTTTCCCGTATGCGGACCAGCGAAGCGTATTTTGCCTTCAAGCTGGGGCTGAAACGGTTCTTTTCCGCCCTTCCCTTGGTGGGGAAAGGACTTACCGCGGGGGCAAGACGGGTCAAGGAAAGCTTTAAACGGCTGCTGATCACGGAAACCCTCTTCGAAAACATGGGTCTGGAATATTACGGTCCCGTTGCGGGAGATAATATAGAAAAACTTATCAAGGTTCTGACCGAGGCAAAACTGCAGGCGGCGGAACACGGTGCGGTGGTCATCCACGTGAACACCAAAAAAGGGCGGGGCTACAAGCCTGCGGAGGAGTCGCCCTCTCTGTTCCACAGCACGGGTCCCTTCACCACGGAGGATCTCCCGAAGAGCAAGGGACGGGACAAGACCGCTCCCACCTTCACCGACGCCTTTTCCGAGGCTCTTCTTTCGGAAGCGGAAAAGGACAGCACCGTCTGTGCCGTAACGGCAGCTATGACCGACGGCTGCGGGCTCACCCCCTTCCGCAAGAAATACCCCGAACGGTTCTTTGACGTGGGCATTGCGGAAGAACACGCCGTCACCTTTGCGGGCGGCCTTTCCTCCCGAGGCATGAAGCCCGTTGTCACCATCTACTCCACCTTTATGCAGCGGGTGTTCGACCAGGTCTGGCACGACGTTGCTTTGCAGAAGGGGAACGTCACCTTCGTACTGAGCCACAGCGGCGTTGTCCCCGGAGACGGCGTCACCCATCAGGGCATCTACGACGTATCCCTCTTCGCCCCCATCCCCGGGATCACCGTCTACTCCCCCGATACCGCAGAGGAGCTGAAAAACGCCCTCGCTGCCTCCCTCCGTGAAGGCGGCACCACCGTCATCCGTTATCCCAAAGGAAACGGGGCGGAATACCCCTCTGAAACACCTCTCCCGAAGGAATCCCTCTTTGACGGAGGAAAGATCACACGGTTCGGGGATGGAAAAATCCACCTTCTTGCCGTCACCTACGGAAGAATTTCGGGAAATGTGTGCCGCGCTCTTGCGGAATACGTGAAAAAAACGGGAAAAACCGCCGCCTTGGCCGTTCTCACCCGTGTGGTTCCCATGAATACGGAAGCACTCCGTGACCTGATCGAAGAATCTGCAAAAATCGTCTTCGCGGAAGAAGGAATCCGCACCGGCGGAATTGCAGAGCAATTTTCGGCAAAGGTGTCGGAGATGACAAGCGGCAAATCCGTCCGCATCCGTGCCATTGAGGAAGGATTTCTTCCCCACGGCACCACGGACGAGCTTCTTCGGAGAATCGGCATGGACACGGATTCCCTGACCGCTTGGCTGATGGAGGAATAATCGGTTCCGTTCGTTAAAATAAATGGAAATTTTTTAAAATTTTTTTGTCGAATCGGCAATCTGTCGATTGTCAAACGGCGATAAATGTGGTATAATAAAAAACAAATTTTTTAAGATCTTTTTTACTCAAAATCTATACACGGCAAGGAGAAAATCCCTTGAAGATCAGAATCGGAATTGCAGGCTACGGAAATCTCGGTAAGGGCGTGGAATGCGCCATCACCAAGACCGAGGATATGGAAGCCGTGGGTGTATTCACCAGACGTGCCCCCGACAGCCTGACCACAAAAACCAACATCCCCGTCTACACCATGGACGATGCAAAAAACATGACCGACAAAATCGACGTCATGATCCTCTGCGGCGGAAGCGCCAACGACCTTCCCCGTCAGACCGTAGAGCTGGCATCCCTTTTCAACGTAGTGGACAGCTTTGATACCCACGCAAAAATCCCCGAGCATTTCGGAAACGTAGACGCCGCTTGCCGTGAAAACGGTACGGTAGGTGTCATCTCCGCAGGCTGGGACCCCGGTATGTTTTCCCTCAACCGTCTTTACGGACAGGCGATCCTCCCGAACGGCAACGACTATACCTTCTGGGGCAAGGGCGTGAGCCAGGGTCATTCCGACGCAATCCGCAGAATCAAGGGCGTCGCCGACGGAAAACAGTATACCATCCCCGTAGAAGAAGCACTTGAAAAGGTAAGAAACGGAGAAAATCCCACCCTTACCACAAGAGAAAAGCACATCCGCGAGTGTTTTGTGGTTCCCGAAGAAGGCGCAGACCTTGCCGCAATCGAAGAAGCCATCAAGACCATGCCCAACTACTTTGCAGACTACGATACCATCGTTCATTTTATCACCAAGGAAGAGCTTGACCGCGATCACAGCGGCATTCCCCACGGCGGCATGGTATTCCGTACCGGCAAAACAGGCTTGAACAACGAACACAGCCATGTGATCGAATACCGCCTGAAGTTAGACTCCAACCCCGAGTTCACCGCAGGGGTACTGGTAGCCTGCGCAAGAGCGGCATACCGTCTCTCCAAGGAGGGTCAGAGCGGCTGCAGAACCATTTTCGATATCGCCCCCGCTTATCTCCACTCCGAATCCCCCGAGGATTTAAGACGCAAGCTCCTCTGAGGCAGCTTTCTTGAAATCGCGTACCATGAAAATTTATATATACTAATATTTTGAAGGAGAATCACTTATGAAGCAGGACATGATCGTAATTCTTGACCTCGGCAGCACCGAAAACGCAGCTCTTGCCAGAGACATCAGAGCCATTGGCGTGTACAGCGAAATCTATCCCCACGATATCACCGCAGAGGAGCTGAAGGCGCTCCCCAACGTAAAGGGTGTTATTCTGAACGGCGGAGCAAACCGCATTGTGGACGGTGAGGCAGTTGAAGTTTCTCCTCTGCTGTACGATTGCGGATTCCCCATGATGGCAATCGACCATCCCACCGCAAAGTGCGAACTGAGCTACGCAGAATATCCCTCCACCGACGCGCTCCGCACCTTTGTATTCGACACCTGCAAGGCGGAAGCAAACTGGAATATGAAGAACTTCGTTGCAGACCAGATCGAGCTTGTAAAGAAGCAGATCGGCGACCGCAAGGTTCTCCTCGCCCTCTCCGGCGGTGTTGACTCCTCCGTTGTTGCTGCACTTCTTCTGAAGGCCATCGGCGACCAGCTGGTATGTGTACACGTAAACCACGGTCTCATGCGCAAGGATGAGTCTGAGAGCGTTGTAAGAGTATTCCGTGACGAGCTGAACGCAAACCTCATTTACGTTGACGCGGTAGACCGCTTCCTCGACAAGCTGGCTGGGGTTGCAGATCCCGAAGAAAAGAGAAAGATCATCGGCGGCGAGTTCATCCGCGTATTCGAAGAAGAAGCACGCAAGCTCGAAGGCATTGATTTCCTCGGTCAGGGTACCATTTACCCCGACATCATCGAAAGCGGAACAAAGACCGCAAAGATGGTCAAGTCCCACCACAACGTAGGCGGTCTGCCCGAAGATATGAAGTTCGAGCTGGTTGAGCCTTTGAAGCAGCTGTTCAAGGACGAAGTTCGTGCCTGCGGCGTTGAGCTGGGTCTCCCCGCAAGCATGGTATACCGACAGCCTTTCCCGGG
>JAZQUQ010000287.1:0-2474 GCA_045631365.1 Eubacteriales bacterium
TCCGCAGAGGACTCCAAGCAGGGCAAGAAGGGCTCTGCCGCCATCAAGCTGTACGTCCTCGCTGACGGAAAGCTGACCGTGGATGACCTCGGCAAGTATATGGATACCTCCGCTATGCTTCTTTGGATCAATCCGTAAGGAAATACGATTTGAAAGGGGGAGCACTGCTCCCTTTTCTATATAAATTTATCAGAGTAAAGGAGAAAGTCATATGAAAAACTTGAAAAAAGCATTCACACTGATTCTCGTATCCCTCACCCTGGCAGGTACGGCAACCGCTGCCGCCGCTTTTGAAAACAATCCGGTAATGGAAGAAACCGCCGCCGAAGAAATTCTTTCCTCCGGCGAATGCGGTGACAATCTGACGTGGTCCCTCTACGACGACGGTGAATTGGTCATCGAAGGCGAAGGTAATATGTGGGATTGGGATTACCAAAACAACGCTCCCTGGTACGATCACTTCGAAAACATTCGGAAGGTCACCATCCAAAACGGCGTTACTACCGTAGGAGATCACGCATTCAGAAATTGCCGCAACGCCACGTCCGCATCCATCCCGAACACCGTTACCGTGATCGGAATTGACGCGTTCAGCAACACATCCCTTACCGACGTTACCATTCCGAACAGCGTTACCAAAATCTGCCGCTATGCGTTTGACGGTTGCCATAACCTTAAATCCGTCTTCATCCCCAAAACCGTCACCGAAATCGGATGGGGAGTGTTCGCCCGCTGCCATAGCCTTGTTTCCATCACCGTTGACAAAGCCAACCCCGCCTACACCAACGATGAATCGGGCGTCCTGTTCACGAAGGACCAAACCATGCTCCTCCAATATCCCACCGGCAAAACCGACTCCTCCTATACCATCCCCAACGGTGTCACCACCATTGATCTGCACGCTTTTGAGGATTCTCTCCTTGTCTCCGTCTCTCTCCCCGACACCGTAACCTATATTGACGCAAACGCTTTCTACGACTGTCCCAATCTGACCGAAATCACAATTCCGAAAAAAATTACTCGCTTAGGCTACGGCGCCCTTGCGTGCTGTCCTTCTCTTGAAAAGGCAACCGTGTTGTCCCGTGACGTGTTCTTCAACCCCGAGGTATTTTTAAATGCGGCGGATTCCTTCGTCCTCTGCGGTTATGCAGGCTCCACAGCGGAAGCCTACGCCGCAGAAAAAGGTCTCACTTTTGAAGCATTGGACGAACCTGCACCCGAGGAAACAGCAGTTCCCGAAGAAACAGTTCCTCCGACTGAGGTTCCCGCCCTCCCCGGCGACATCACAGGAGACGAGTCCCTTGACATCCGCGACGCAATCGCCCTCTTCCGCTACAGCATGATGCCCGATCTCTACCCCGTTACCTACAGCGGCAGCATGGACTTCAACAAAGACGGTTCCGTTGATATCACCGACGTGATTACCCTCTTCCGCCACAGCATGATGCCCGATCTTTATCCTTTGGAAGAGGAAGGCGTGTACGCAGACTTCTTCAAGGGTTTGGTACAAAAGTTTTTCTTTGAATCCTATATAAACGGTCTCCGCTATTTTTCCTCTCCCGCCGACCTGCCTTTTGCCAGAATTTTCGAGCTCACTCACACCTATGCCAAGACTTATGGTGTGGATCTGACCGAATACCGCGAGTATCATGCGGAGTATGACTGGCTCTACGTTGACCGAATCCCCGCGGACGTCTTTGACACCTTAACGGAAAGAATGTGGGGCATGACCTTCTCCTACACCGACTCCCCCTATTATGATGCGGAAACCAATACCCTTGTCTATGAAACCATCGGCGGACTGGGCGGCTTCCCTACTACAATGGAATTTGACTCCTATACGGTTTCCGGAAACGAATTCACCGTTTATATTAAATGCTGGAACACAACCACCCAAAAGCCCCAGACCGGTGTAGAGGGCGTGGACTGGTACTACGAATTCTTCATGGGAGAGGATCTCTACTACGTTTTCGCAGGCTTTGACCAAATCAAAGCAGCTCTGGTAGATGGCTATATCCAAATCCAATCCTACACCAACTGATATAAAAATGAGAGATACAGCCTAAAAAACTGTATCTCTCATTTTTTGTTGATCGTTTAAAGGTTTTGAAGGGGTTCCAAAGGGAAACTTTTGCAAAAGTTCCCCCTTGGCGTTCTCCCAAAATCAGTTCAGACAAAGCAGGAAGATAGCCGCCGTACCCACCACAAGACCGACCCACTGCTTGACGGAGAAGCGTTCCTTCAGGAACAGCACGCCTACGATGGCGGTCAGAATCATGGCAGCGCCGTTGACCACGGGGAAGAAGATGACGGAAGGCATCACGCCCGACAGATACATATTGATCTGATTGCAGAACGCGATGAATATACCGCAGATCACGCCTACAATAAGGAATTTCTTCACCTTGTCCTGACCGAGCACCGTCATGGCACCTTCCTTCTTGCGGAACACGGGGATCATCAGGAAGGAGAAC
>JAZQUQ010000288.1:0-3119 GCA_045631365.1 Eubacteriales bacterium
GCTTTGATTATACCATGTTTTTGGAGATTTGTCGAGTGGGTTGAGGGAGAAAAACGTTCTGCAGAATAACGGTTGACTCCCGAGAGAGAAAGCGATATAATATAGGTGAAACAGCAAAATATTATGGATTATACCAAAATATACTCATTCACTCCCGAAAGAAGGACACCAATGACGAACAACGAACTCTCGTGGGACAAGCTCCTGCAAATCAAGACCGACGGGCGGGACGACACCAACGCCGACGACTTCCGCTATCCCTATGAACCCACGCCCTACAGCGTGCTGGAACGGTTGGCTGACAGCGGACTCTTCGGCAAGGACGACGTGGTTCTCGACTACGGCTGCGGCAAAGGACGGGTGGGGTTCTTCCTCTCCTATCGGACAAGGGCAAGGTGTATCGGCATCGAATACGACGAGCGCATTTATCAAATCGCTCTTGAAAACAACAAAACCGCCGTTCCCAAGGCGAAAGCGGACTTCGTGTCGGTGCGGGCGGAGGAATATGCCGTGCCGTCACAGGTCAACCGTTGCTATTTCTTCAACCCCTTTTCCGTGGAAATCCTCCGTCAGGTGATGGCGCGGATTTTAGAATCCTATTACGCCGATCCGCGGGAAATCCTCTTGTTTTTCTACTACCCGTCCGACGAGTTCATGGGCTATCTCATGACCGTGGACGAGCTTGAGTTCTACGACGAAATCGAATGCGGGGACTTGTTCGAAGGAAGGAATCCGAGAGAAACGGTGATGATTTTTGAGCTGCCCGCCTTTGAGGATGAATGGGAAATGGGTTAACGGTTATTTCTTTGGAGGGAGGAAGGAACATGAATCAGAACGCCCTCGAGCTAACAGACCACTCCATCCGACTTTATGACTATCAAGACAACTTTTACGAGCTGGATTTTGACGGGAATATAATCAATCAAACAGTGAAAGGATCATGAAATTATGAGCTATACTGCATCCGAGAAGAGATACGAATCCATGAAATACAACAAATGCGGGGAAAGCGGACTTCGTCTTCCCGCAGTTTCCCTTGGACTTTGGCATAATTTCGGTGCCAAGGACAATTTCGAGAACATGAAGACGTTATGCTTCACCGCCTTTGACAACGGGATCACCCATTTTGATATCGCCAACAACTACGGATTTCCCGCTGTCGGAAGTGCGGAGGAAAACTTTGGCAAAATCCTTCGGGAGGAGCTTTCGGCCTATCGGGACGAGATGATCATCAGCACCAAGGCAGGCTATCGGATGTGGGAAGGCCCCTACGGAGACTTCGGCAGCCGCAAATATCTCCTTTCCAGTCTGGATGCCAGCCTGAAGCGGATCGGTGTGGACTACGTGGATGTCTTCTACCACCACCGCCCCGACCCGGACACCCCTTTGGAGGAAACAATGGGCGCCCTTGACTACGCCGTAAAGAGCGGCAAGGCCCTTTATGCGGGACTTTCCAACTACGACGGCGAAACCATGGCAAAGGCGGCAGCCATTCTTCGTGAGTTGCGCTGTCCCTTCGTGATCAATCAGAATTCCTATTCTATCTTCAACCGTACCGTGGAGCAGAACGGTCTTTTGACCTCCGCAAAACGGGAGAAAAAGGGCGTCATCGTGTTCAGCCCCCTTTCACAGGGACTTTTGACCGACCGCTATCTGAAGGAGATTCCCGCGGACAGCCGCATTCGCACAAGCGGTATTTATCTGAAGGAATCGGCGCTGACGGAAGAAAAGCTCGCAAAAATTCGTGCATTGAACGCCATTGCCCGGGAGAGAGGGGAGACCCTTGCTCAGATGGCGCTCGGCTGGGTGCTCCGTCGGGAAGAGGTTACAAGCGTGCTGGTTGGCGCATCGAAGCCGTCGCAGATTCTCGACAATCTGGGCGCCATGAAGTCCGCTCCCTTCACCGCGGAAGAGCTTGCCGCCATCGATGCCATTGCGCTGAAATAAGATTTGCAGAAAGGACGGGAAGAATATGGCATTCCTCCCCATTTTCACCATGGGCAAGTATTTCGAGCGGGACGGAAAGCGGTATCTCCCCTTCGCCATACAGGATCATTCCATCCGCCGAACCCTTGCGGAGATTCTGACGTTCTTTGATGTGGAGGACGAAACCGGTATTCTTGCGTCGAATGAGGCTTTGCTGAAATAAAGAAAACACACGCCGTGTGAGGGAGATTTTACTCCTTCCGTGGCGTGTGTTTTGTGTTTATGGGTCGGGACTCAGCCCTTGAAGCGGGAACCCGCCTTCCTATGCTCACTTTCTCAATTTCTGACAATACTGCGTACAGAGCTTGTCCGTGCACTCACAGCATTTCAGCGAACGGTTTGTCATTTCCCAAAACCGTTCCGGATAGAGGAGTACACAGATTTCCCAGATCAGAAAAGCAAGAACCGCCAAAACCACCAGCGATACCGCGAAAAATCCGCCCATAAAGATCAGCGGAAGGAACATCATCAGGTGATCCCAGTTGAAAATACGGCAGGTGGTACAGCACTTGTTTTTCATGATCAGTCGGAACGGGCACCAGATGAGAACACAGATCAAGTCGCAAACATAGAACAATACGGAGATCATGAACAGTCCCGTCTTGCTGATCACGTCGGTATAGTATAAGATGCCGATGGCTGTCATCAGAAGGAGCCAGATCACCATCACCTTGTAGGCAGACTGCGTTGTGGTAACAATATAGTTCTTGAGGGCTTTGGCATTTACTTTTTCCCGAATGGGACGAAAACGGTTGGCAAACAGCTTTTGGGAACCCAGGGCGATCTTGTTTTTGATGGGGATAATCTGAAAAATCATATCCCCCACCCAAACGCACCATAACAGATGGAGCACGGAGAACTTTTTGAAGAAATTCCTCCCTTCCAACAGATCGAACTCTCCCGGGGAAACAAAGCACAGAATCAGGCAGGCTGCCAAAACTGCAATTCGCCCGATCAAGCGGAGAAAATAGCGTTTTCTTGTTTGAGACATCGTGTTGAAATCCTCTTTATTCATTGTTTCTTGCTGACTTCGAATCCGCAAAGATCATCGGTTAGTCGTCCTTTGCCGAAAGAAATGCAATCATTTTTTCAAGATGCTTCCGTGCGGTTTTCCGTCCGATTTCGTATGCGGC
>JAZQUQ010000289.1:0-4485 GCA_045631365.1 Eubacteriales bacterium
AAAAAGAAAAGTTACCGCGGAGAGGGGGACCCCCCCTCCCCCGAGACCTCTTCCCCTATAGTTCCGCAGTCTTGGGACTGCTGCTGCAGCTTGGTAGTAGAGCGATCGTACCGATACTGTATTTGGCTGAAATTATAACAAGAAATAGGCTGCCGCGGTGGGGGAAGGGGGAGAGTGGGATTGGTTTTTGGTGAGATTAACTTCATTCCAACAAAAAAGACTAACCCCTTCTTTCGGCGGTTAGCCCGACATTTTGTTGTAACTACGACAAAACATTCGTGTCGGTATGATTGCTTCATTCCCAAGCTACAGCAGCCGTCTAAAGACGGCGGAACAACCGAGAGGTGGATATCTAAGGAGGAGATCCTCCTCCTCCTTAGATTGACTTTTCTTTTGCCGAGTTTTTTTCTTTTTTCAACGAAAAAGAAAAAGACGACAACAAATTTGGTGTTCTCGGCGGACCGTGTGACTTCCCAAACAAAAAGCAAACACACTCCGCACGGTGTCACAAAAGCCGCTTATACCGATCCTTGTCCGCCTCGGTGATCTCCCGCATCACGCGGCACGGCACGCCCACCGCGATCACATTGGGCGGAATATCCCGCGTTACCACACTTCCCGCACCGATAACGGAGTTGTCCCCAATGGTCACACCGCCGAGAATGGTCACGTTTCCGCCGATCCATACGTTGTTCCCTACCGTAATGGGGAATGCTACCTCAAGGCCACGGTTCCGCTGTTCTGCATCCAACGCATGCTCCGCAGGGGTGAACAGTACGTTCGGCGCAATGAATACGTGATCCCCAAAGGTGACGGGCGCTCCGTCCAGAATCTGCACGTTCCGATTGGCGAAAAAGTGATTTCCCACCAGCACGTTGTATCCGTAATCACACCAGAACGGCGGGTTGATGGTCACGTCTTCCCCCATTCTGCCGAGAATCTTTTCAAGAAGTGCTCGCTGACCGACTCTGTCCGACGGCTTCAGCTTGTTGTATTCATGGCAAAGATCCGTGCAGCGGTCCAGCTCTGCCATCAGCTCCTTGTCGTAATTGGCATCGTACAGCACACCCAGACTCCGCTTTTCTTTTTCTGTCATTTTTATCCATCCGCCTTTCTTTTTTTATTACCATGATACCCTCAGAACCGCTTTTTGTCAAGTGCCGAATCGTTTTTTGCCGAATTTAGGCATAATTTGTGAATTTCCCCATTATAATGTATGAATATTATGTGAAAACCTCATTGACAAACTCTGAATTGTGCGGTATAATGGAGGTGGATAGAAAAAAAGAAACAAAGGGGAGGGGATTGCATTGGAAATGGCAAAAAGAGCGCTTCTTGCAGCGATGGCGGTGGTGTTCTGCGTATTTCTCGTCGTGCAGCTGCTGGGTACCGTTGGTATCCGTGCGGTAGTGGATATTTCCATCGCTACGGCGGTGATCCTCATCGGTTTGTTTGTTGTGTTTATCGTTGTTTCCGAAAGGGAAAGAAAGCGTAGGAAACCGGGATCGTGAAAATCGTATATAAAGATAAATGGATTTTGGTGGCGGACAAGGGCTTCGGTGAGATTTCGGAGTATTCCGAACCCATGGACCCCAAGGCGGTGTACACCCCGGGGCTGATTCGGGATGAGCTTGTCTCAGCGGGAGAATCGGGGGAGCTTTATACGGTGCATCGGCTGGACAGAACCACATCGGGACTGATGGTCTACCCGCGAACGAAGCAGGGTGCGGCAGATCTGTCGGAGCAGCTTCGGGACGGAAGATTGACCAAGGTATACCTTGCGGCAGTCCACGGAAAGCCTGCGGAGGAGTCGGGCGAAATGCGGGATTACCTATACTATGACCGACGGAAGGGAAAATCCTTTGCGGTTGACGGAAAGAGAAACGGCACAAAAGAGGCGCTCCTTCGCTATGAGTGGCTGGAGAGCAGAGAGACCCGCTTCGGTGAGGTCAGCTTGGTGCGGATTGCCCTCGTGACGGGGCGAACCCACCAGATCCGCGTACAGTTCGGCAGCCGTGGTATGCCCCTTCTCGGGGACGGAAAATACGGCAGCCGCGCCAACTACAAGGGATGTGCGCTGTTTTCGGCGGAGTTGAGTTTTCTGCATCCGAAAACGGGAGAGGCCCTTGCATTCTCCTCCGAGCCTGTGTTTGATTTTGAATAAAAACGGGGTTGTCCCGGTGAACGGACAACTCCTGTTTTGCGTAAAGGGGAGAATCCTCGTTATCTGTTGACAAAAAGGGAATTATGTGGTAAGATTATAGTGGTAAAATTTTGATTATGTTTTTGTGACAACAGAAAAACAAAGACGTACCCGAAAGGCGGTATTATAATGGATAGATTTAAGTATTGCGGTTTTTACGGCGACAAAGCATCGCACGCCAACGACCGTCTGCATGACATCAAGCATCTGACGATCAATCATCTTTTTGATAAATATCTCCCCAAGGAGGGAAAGGTTCTCAACACTTCCGCTAACAATGCATCCTATGCCATCGAGCTGGCGGAAAAGGGATATTCCGTAACGGTAACGGAGCCTTCCGACGAATATCTGGAACTGATCCGCAGCAATCCCAAGGCGCATCTGCTGCAGAGCATTGAGATGGGTACTCCCCTCGATTTGTCGGCGTTTGCTTCGGAGAGCGTGGATATTCTGATTTCTCTCAGAACCATGTACCGTCTGACCACCCACGCGGCAAGAGAGCTGTTTGTGCGCGAATCCCTTCGTGTGCTGAAGCAGGGCGGCTATTTCGTGTTCTCGTTTATCACACCCTTTGCGCTGACCCACAATCAGTATATGGCGGTTGCCAACTGTCCCAACAATCCCACGGACAAGATTCAGTCCTACCGTAAGCTGGCGACTGTAGAAAAGACCCACATTTTCGACAATTTCTACGGCATGACCGAGGACGAGATCTCCGACCTTTGCCGTGAGTATAAGATTGACATTGTGTCCGTTGCCAGCACTTACGAGGCAATGAACGCACTTGACCCCTATGTCAACGACATGTCCGAAGAGGAATTCAAGGATTACATGGACTGTCAGTACGCCATCTGCGAAGACCCTGCCGTGACCCGCTACTGTCTGCGCGGTCTCTTCATCGGCAGAAAGAAAAAATTCGACCTCTTCGATTGGTAAGCCCGTAGTCCGGGCGGGCAAAGAAGAAACGAAGTTTCTTCCAAAGAATCCAACGGATTCTTTGTGGACTCGGCACTTCTGTAGCCGAAGGGTATGGGATACCCACGAGGGTTGAGTCGGGTTGAGACTCGGCACCGCTTTGGGGTGTTTTGGACGCGATCCCACGAGGATTGAGGCAAGTTGAAACTTGGTATAAAATTCAATATTCGGTAGGGGACGGCGTTGAGTTTTCCGTAAGGGAGGCGTCGTTCCCTACGTTCTTTTTGCTTGACAGCAATATATTCACGGTCCGTCTATTGATTATTTTCCCCGATTATATTATAATAAAGTCAAAGAGAATCAAAAAACGGAGGTTATTATGCTTAATATCGGATTGACAAGCCGTACGTTACGCGGATTATCCGTTGCGGAAACGGCTGATAAAATGGCGCGGGCAGGGTTTCGTGCCACGGAGCTTACCTTTACTCATACAGACCTCGGCGGCTGGAAATACAACGGAATCGGTGATCTTACGGGGATCACGGGCAGCCGTGTGAGAAGTGCCTGCGACGAATTCCGTCAGAGAGGGATCAACGTGGTGTCCCTCGGAATGTTCACCGACCTTCGTCACCCCGACAAGGACGAGCGCCGTCGGTTTTTGGACTATGCCAAGCGATACGTTGAATTTGCGGCGGAAAGTGACGTTCGTTACATTGCCACCGAATGCGGTCACACCGAGGGCAATCGCGGTATTTCCGAGAAGACCTACGAAACGGACTACATGAATTTAAAGGAATCCCTCCGCGAGCTTTGTCTGGAAGCGGAAAAGGTAGGGGTGCAGATCGCCTTGGAAGGTTCTGTGTTTGATATTATCCCTTCCCCCCGCCGTCAGAAGACTCTGATTGAGGAGCTGGAGGCGGACTGTCACGTTCGCCTGTCCGCACTTCTTGATCCTGCAAGCTTTATCCACAATTCCGACGAAGAGGGAATGTTCTACTATCTGAAGCACGATATCGGCTATCTCCACGGCTGTGACCGAAAGGTGAAGGAGACCGGTTTTTCCGTGTTGGGGGACGGAAGCACGGACTGGGTTCGTTTTATGATCTGCTACATCAAATACGCGGATCACAAGCCCCTTATTCTGGACGGATGCACCGCAGATAACTTTGCGGAAGTAAAGAATCGTGCGGAAGAGTATTACGACAACGCGTTCCACACCCTTCTCACAAGAATTATGTAACATCGGGAGAAAACCATGATTATATCAGAAAGAATACGAAACCTTGCGGCAGAGGCGGAGGCAGCTCTTGCCCCTGTGTTCCGCAATATTGACGAAATTTCGGAGAGAAACACCGAGCACGTGCTGG
>JAZQUQ010000290.1:0-3960 GCA_045631365.1 Eubacteriales bacterium
GGTCAGACCCTCTAATGCATAATATTCGCTTTGCATGGGGATGATGATTCCGTTGCTGGCTGTCAGCGCGTTGATGGTCAGCATGCTGAGGGAAGGGGGACAGTCAATCATGACAAAATCGAATTTATATCCTTTTTCGTCATTCTCATCTTTGGGAGCCAGTCCCGCGATGAATTTTGTGAGGCATCGTTCCCGCTCTTCCATATCGAAAAGCTCGAATTCCGCACCTGCAAGGTTGATGGTTGCCGGAACGACGTAAAGGTTGTCGAATTCGGTCTTGACCACGCATTCCGTAGGAGAAACCGTGCCGATCAGGGCGTAATAGACCGAGTGTTTTATGTTTTTTTTGCTGATTCCCACCCCTGTGGTGGTATTTCCCTGAGGATCGCAGTCGATGAGCAGAACTTTGTATCCCTTTGCCCCGATGGATGCCGCGATGTTGACGCACGATGTGGTTTTTCCCACACCGCCCTTTTGGTTGGCGAATGAAATGACATAGGGTTCTCTGTTTGCCATATTCTCGCTCCCTTCAATTTTCTTTCTGTATTTATTATAAACCGAATCCGCCAAAAAGTCAACACGGTATCGTGTTTCACGTGAAACATTTTCGTGAATGTTTTGATGATACGAGTCGGATTATGGGGCACCCATGCCCTCACTTTTTCAAAAAACTTTGGATAATGGGCAGACTGTTCGTTTCATCAAAGATTGATTTGAAATCCCATGTTTAAAAAGGTTTTGGGAAGGGGTTTGGGGAAACCTTTTTCCTCAAAAAAGGTTTCCCCATCGTATCTTCATCGTATCTTCCCCTTGACGATTGGGCGGAAAAAGAGTATAATAGGGGGGAATAGTGTATTCGATTAACGGAGTATATAATATAATGGAAAAGAATTGTTTTGATATCGCGGTCATCGGGGCGGGACACGCGGGGGTGGAGGCGGCTCTTGCCTGCGCCAGAACGGGGCATCAGACTGCGCTGTTTTCGCTTTCGCTGGACGCCATTGCCAATATGCCTTGCAATCCCTCCATTGGCGGAACGGGAAAGGGGCATCTGGTATTCGAAATTGATGCCATGGGCGGCGAGATGGGCTTTGCTGCCGATGCGGTGACCATTCAGTCCCGTACGCTGAACACCAGCAAGGGGGCTGCGGTCCGTTCCAAAAGAGTACAGGCGGACAGACGGAAGTATTCCGACCTGATGAAGACCATTCTGGAGGCTACACCCAATCTGTACATCATTCAAGCTGAAGTTACAGATGTAGTTTGTGAGCCCGATGCCAACGGGGTCATGTCGGTGAAGGGTGTGGTATGCGAGCCTTTTGGGTATTACGATTGTAAGGCTGCCATTATTTGTTCGGGAACCTATTTGGGGGGAACGACCCATGTGGGCGACGTGATGCGCCGCTCGGGACCCGACAATTCTCTCCCTGCGGAGGGATTGACGGAAGGATTACGGAAGCTTGGCGTGGAGCTGATGCGGTTTAAGACGGGAACACCCCCGAGAATCCACCGCAGAAGCATCGATTTCAGCCAACTGGAGATGCAGGAGGGGGAAGAGTACATTACTCCGTTCTCCGTCCGAACGGATGAGGCAGAGCTGAACGCGCGGAAGCAGGTGCCTTGTCACGTGGTGTACACCAATGCCGACACCCACCGGATTATTCGGGAAAATCTCCACCGTTCGCCCCTGTATTCGGGAAAAATTCACGGCACGGGACCCCGTTACTGCCCGTCCATTGAGGACAAGGTGGTTCGTTTTGCGGACAAGGAGCGGCACCAGCTCTTTGTGGAGCCTATGGGATTGGAGACGGAAGAGATTTATCTGCAGGGATTTTCGTCGTCCCTTCCTGCGGACGTTCAGCTGAAAATGCTGCGGTCTCTGCAGGGATTTGAGCATGCGGAAATCATGCGGAGTGCCTATGCCATTGAATACGACTGCGTGAATCCCCTGGAATTGGAGGGAACGCTGGAGTTCAAGAAGGTGAAGGGGCTCTACGGTGCAGGTCAGTTCAACGGAACGTCGGGTTACGAAGAAGCGGCGGCGCAGGGTCTTCTTGCGGGTATGAACGCGTCTTTGAAGCTGCGGGGCATGGAGCAGATCATTCTGCCCAGACATTCCAGCTATCTCGGTACGCTGATTGATGATCTTGTGACAAAGGGAACCAACGAGCCGTACCGTATTATGACGGGGCGGAGTGAGTATCGCATTCTGATCCGACAGGACAATGCGGAAGAACGCCTTGCGGAGTACGGTCACTATTGCGGTCTTCTTTCGGACGAGCGGTATGAAGAGACTTTGGAGAAAACACGGAAAGTGAAGGAGGAGGCGGAGCGCCTTTCTCACGTGAATGTGGGACCTTCTTCGGGAATCAACGTGCTTCTCGCGGAAAAGGGAACGGCAGAGCTTTCCTCGGGGGCGAATCTTTGTGAAATCATTCGCCGTCCGCAGATTACTTATGAGGACACCGCACCCTTTGACCCCGCCCGACCCGAACTCCACCGCGCCATCAAGGAAAGAGTGGAGACGGAGATCAAGTATGAAGGATACATCCGTCACCAACTGGACGAAGTCAAGCGGCAGTCCAAGGCGAACAACACCCTTCTGCCCGCCGACATCGATTACAGCGAGATCAAGGGACTCCGACTGGAAGCGGCACAAAAACTGGCGAAAATCCGCCCCGCCTCCATCGGTCAGGCCTCCCGCATCTCCGGCGTAAACCCCGCCGACATCACCGTACTGATGATTTGGCTCCAGCTCAAGGGGGAGTGACGGGGCTACGATGGGGGATTTCATCCCCCAAACCCCCAGCCCGGGAACCAGTCCCCGGACCCCATACTATTGGGGGGAATGGATGGGTTTAGGACGGTTTGGAAAGCGGAAATTATAGAAAAACGAAAGATTACCCATATATTAAAAAGGTTTTGGGAGGGTATGGGAACCCTTTTC
The DNA here is from genome assembly GCA_045631365.1 of Eubacteriales bacterium. Lineage (GTDB taxonomy): Bacteria > Bacillota > Clostridia > Oscillospirales > CAG-272 > UMGS1696. The sequence continues at coordinate 2,948 of JAZQUQ010000290.1, forward strand.
CTCAAAAAGGGTTCCCATAAAAAAATTATGTCAGACTTTATCAGAGAACATTTTGTAGAATTGTACGGGCCGCTGTTGGAGGCGGCTTTGCGGGATGCTCCCAATGGGGGGCGTTGGCGTGAGGTTTTGATGGAGGATGGGGTTGTGACGCGGCTTCATTTAATTTCCGACAGCCTTCTTGACAATGCCAAGCGGTTCAATCTGACTGCCATTGTGGAGCCTTCTGCGGTGGTGGAGAAGCATATTATCGACTCCCTTCTTCCTCTCGCGTACATTGAGGGAGAGATTGCGGGGGTATTCCTTGGGGGCGATGACTCGGGTGAGGATATTTCCCGAAAAATAACCAAGCGCATGATTGACGTGGGTGCGGGTGCGGGATTCCCGTCCCTTCCCCTCGGAAGTGTATTATGCGACAGGGGATACAAGATTCTGGCAGTAGACAGCACGGCAAAAAAAGTGCGCCATATCTCGGAAACGGCAGAAAGAATCGGCATTTCCCGCAGTTTTCAGGCAATTTCCGCACGGGCTGAGGATCTTGCCCACGGAAATATGGGGGCGAAGTCGGAAAAAGCCGCAAACGCTGCCCACAACAAGCTCCGTGAATCCTTCGGAATCGCCACGGCTCGCGCGGTTGCGGCGCTGCCTGTGCTGATCGAGCTTTGCGGTGCGTTTGTGGAAGTGGGGGGATATTTTGCCTCCATGAAGGGAAAATCCGACGAGGAAATCGCTGCTGCGGCAAACGGTGCCAAAAAAATGGGCTTCGAGCCTTGCCGAAAGATCGAATATTCTCTCCCCTGCGGAGACACCCGATCCATTGCACTCTACCGTAAAATTCGCCGCACGGAGATCATTTACCCCCGCCCCTTCGCTAAAATTACAGCAAAACCCCTGTGATGCCATTCCCCGTCGAAGAGGAACGGCATTCCCCTTTATACGAAAAATTCCCTCACCCCCAGGGGATTTTTTTTATTTCCCCCCAAAACCCACCCAACACCTCCCCCACCCCTCACCCT
>JAZQUQ010000291.1:0-4297 GCA_045631365.1 Eubacteriales bacterium
TCTTTTCCACAGGAACACTTCTTTTTGGGAAGATCCCACCCGTCGTCTGCGGTGTTATCAAAAAGAACTGCATGGCATTGGGGGCAGTAATAATGGGGTTTTAACGGATTGACCTCGGTTGCGCCCAAAAGATACGCGATAAAGGAAGCTCCCGTTGCCCCTTTTCCACAAATATGTTCCCCTTGTTTTTTGGCTTCCGATGCAAGTACAGCCAGCAGTTCAAAACCTACAATCATATCCGTATTGGTCAACGCTCTGTGTTCTGTCAGAAAACGGTTCATGATTTCAACGGGTACGGGATTGCCATAGCGATTCCGCATCGCATCAAAAGATTTGTCGCACAGTTGTTTTTTTCTTTCCGCGGCAAGCACTCCTTTTGCATCCTTCTTTTCAAAGGAACGATATTGGCAAGTCAGAAGCTCGTCCACGCTGATTCCAAGCACTTCGCTGAGTTTATATAAAATGTTGCTGTGGGGTTTGGAAGTACCGTTCTCCCATTTGGAAACCGCTTTGTCGGAAACGCCCACCAGCACACCGAGCTGATACTGCGTAAGGCCTCTCTGTGTTCTTACCTCATGCAGAAAATTACCAAAACTATAATCTCTCATAATATCCCCCTATCTGCTTGCTGATTCTATTATAGCATCAAAGAACGAGTTCTTCAAGACAGAAAGTATCTACTATCGGTAGAAAATCTCCCTCTCAATTCCGGTTGAGGGGGAGATTTTTTGCCCGGAACACCGTCGAATCCGTCATACAGAACATACAAACTCCATATTCTTTGAACAGCCTGCACGACAGGTGCCTGTACAACAGGTGATGAACATGAACAAACAAATTCCTTCTTCGGAAAGCCGAAATGGCGCGAAAAGAACCAACATCCGTCAATATGCACAAAAAATCCCCCGTATAAATTACACATAAGACAGTATTTTTTTTTGATTTTCTATTGCATTATCACAAAAAATATAGTATAATGGGTCTCAACAGGGGTCAGACCCCCTCGCAAACGATTGATTTCATCGTCAATTGTTCTAAAACAAAATACATAAATTTCATCACATATAAGGAGTTCCATTATGGCAGACATCACAACCAAAACTTTAAGAAACATCGTCTTGCTCGGTCATGGCGGTTCCGGTAAAACCTCCATTGCCGAAGCTGCATTATATCTTGGAAAGGCAACTGACCGTCTTGGAAAGACCACAAGCGGAAACACCGTGTGCGACTATGACGCAGAAGAGATCAAGCGCGGCTTCTCCCTGAACCTTTCCGTTGCCCCCATCCTTTGGAGGGACGTTAAGATCAACCTGATCGACACCCCTGGCTTCCTTGACTTCCAGGGCGAGGTACTCTCCGCTGTACGTGTTGCGGATGCAGCCCTCATCGCTGTTGACGGTAAGGCAGGCCTTGAGGTTGGTGCAGAGCTTGGCTGGGACCACGCCACCGAGGCGGGTATCCCCAAGGCATTCTTCATCAACAAGTGCGACGACCCCGAAGCGAACTTCGACAGAGTGTTCGACGAGCTCCACGACAAGTTCGGTGCTGCGGTTTGTCCCGTTCTCGTTCCCGTTAAGAAGGGCAACAAGACCATCTTCCTGAACCTCATCAAGATGAAGACCTACTCCTTCGACGAAAAGGGTGTTCGTACCGAAGCCGAATTCGACGACGAAGTAGCGGCAATTGCAGAAAGCTACAAGGAAGCGCTGAACGAAGCTCTCGCACAGACCAGCGAAGAACTCCTCGACAAGTTCTTTGCAGGAGAAGAAATCACACTGGATGAAGCGTTCGAAGCGCTCCATCAGGGTATCATCGACGGCTCCATCGTTCCCGTATTCAGCGGAAGTGCGGTTAATCTCTGGGGTATCACCTTCCTTCTCGACATCGTTCACGACTCCTTCCCCCGTCCTACCGCGCGCAAGGTTGAGCTTACAACCGAAGGCGACGAAAAAGCCATCGAAGCGGACGGCGAAACCTCCATTTTCGTATTCAAGACCATTGCCGACCAGTTCGGTAAGCTGTCCTTCTTCAAGGTTATGAACGGCGAACTGAAGGCAGGCATGACCTTAAAGAATATCACATCCGGCTCCACAGAAAAGCTCTCCCACCTCTACACCGTCTGCGGTAAGAAGCAGACCGAGGTTCAGAGCCTGTGCTGCGGTGACATCGGTATGCTCGCAAAGCTGACCAACACCAACACCAACGACACGCTGACCCTCTCCTCTGAATTCGAGTATGCAAAGATCGAATTCCCCAAGTCCTACATGACAAGAGCCATTCAGCCTGCCGCAAAGGGTGACGAAGATAAGATTTCCGGCGGTATTACAAAGCTTCTGGAAGAAGATCCCACACTGACATACGAAAACAACGCGGAAACCAAGCAGATGACCATCTCCGGCGGCGGCGACATGCATCTTGACGTTGTTGTTTCCAAGCTGAAGAACCGTTACGGCACAACCGTGGTTCTCACCGAACCCAAGATTCCTTACCGTGAGTCCATCAAGGGTACCTCCGACGTAGAAGGAAAGCACAAGAAGCAGTCCGGCGGTTCCGGTCAGTACGGTCACGTAAAGATTCGTTTCTCCCGCGGCGAAGCGGAAGGTCTTACCTTCACCCAGTCCGTTGTGGGCGGTACCGTTCCGAAGAACTTCTACCCCGCAGTTGAAAAGGGACTTCTGGAAGCAATGGAAAAGGGTGTTCTTGCAGGCTACCCCGTTGTAAATCTTGCGGCTGACCTGTACGACGGTTCCTACCACGACGTTGACTCCAACGAAATCTCCTTCAAGCTGGCTGCACGTCTGGCATACAAGAAGGGTCTGCCCGAAGCAAAGCCCATCCTGCTGGAACCCGTTGGAACGCTGAAGTCCACCGTTCCCGAAGCTCTCGTTGGTGACGCCATCGGTGACCTGAACAAGAGACGCGGACGTATGCTGGGTATGAACCCCTCCGAGAAGAAGAGCGGCTACACCGTTCTGGAAGCGGACGTACCTCTGGCTGAAATGATGGACTACACCATCGCCCTCCGTGCTATGACACAGGGCCGCGGCTTCTTCGACTTCACCGTTGACCGCTACGAAGAAGTTCCCGGTGCCGTTGCACAGAAGATCATCGCGGAAGCGAATGTGGAAGATGATGATTGATTAAACAGTAATTTTATGCTCGGAAACCTATCTTCAAGTGGGTTTCCGAGCATTTTGATAAACCCGATAAACGATTGCGGAGGAACAAAAATGATTGATTTCAAAAACGGAACATTTTTCAAATTAAAACCTGTTGACTTCAGCACCTACTCAAGCCTTCTCGTCCCCATGTTTGTGGAAGGAGAAGAAATTATTGCCGCCTTCAAGGGGCTGCGGGACGGTGTCGTCTTCACAAACAAGAGAATTATCGCCGTAAACGTCCAAGGGCTGACCGGAACCAAGAAGGACTTCTCCTCCCTTCCCTACAGCAAGATTCAGGCGTTTTCCGTTGAAACGGCAGGCGTGTTCGATTTAGACAGCGAGCTTGAGATATGGTTCTCCGGATTGGGAAAGGTACGCTTCGAATTCGTCAGTCAGGCGAACGTATCACAAATCTGCAAAATGATCTCGGCAAGGGTTCTGTAACGCAACCTTCCAAAACCAAACGGTATTCCGTCCAACGGGCGGGATACCGTTTTTCTTTGTTCCCATCATAAAAAGATGCGTTTTTCCGCAAAAATTCCGTCAAAAATCTTTTCTTTCCGTTCATTTTATGATATACTAATAGGTAACACATAAACAAACACATTGGAGATCGATATGAGAGAAGTAATTCTTTGCAAATACGGGGAGATCATCCTCAAGGGGCTTAATAAAGCCAATTTCGAAAACATCCTTTTGAAGGAAGTCCGCCGCCGCACCAAGGCATTCGGGGACTTCACCGTTCGCTATCAGCAGAGCACCGTCTACGTGGAACCCAACGACGAGGCGGCAGAAGAAGCCATCGATGCCGTCTACGACCAGATCGGCAAGATCTTCGGTTTTGCGGGAATCTGCCGTGCCGCTGTGTGCGAAAAAAATCTTGATGCCATCATCGAAACAGCGGTGAACTACATTCCCGAGAAGTTAGCGGGCATGCGGACCTTCAAGTGCGAATCCAAGCGGAGCGACAAGCGTTTCCCCCTTTCCTCTCCCGAGCTTTCGGGCGAAGTGGGACACGCTCTTCTCAAAAAGATGCCCCACATCTCCGTGGACGTGAAAAATCCCGACGTGATCGTTCGCATTGAGGTTCGTGAACAGGCGGCGTACATTCACGCGGGACAGGACAAGGGTGCAGG
>JAZQUQ010000292.1:0-4523 GCA_045631365.1 Eubacteriales bacterium
CTTTGATACAGCAAAAAGCGGAGACGCTCCCGTGGTTATCGGCGGCGGTGTGGGCGTTCCCCCCATGTACGGTCTGGCGAAGAGACTGATTGCGGAAGGCAAAAAGGTGACCGCTATCCTCGGCTTCAACACAGCGGCGGAGATTTTCTATGAGGACGCCTTCAAAGCCCTCGGCTGTGAGACCATCGTGACCACCGTGGACGGTTCTTACGGTGTGAAGGGATTTGTTACCACCCCCCTTGCGGAATGTGACACAAGCTTTTTCTACACCTGCGGTCCCGCGCCCATGCTGAAGGCGGTGTACGACACAAGCAAGACCGACGGTCAGCTCAGCTTTGAAGAAAGAATGGGATGCGGCTTCGGTGCCTGCATGGGCTGCTCCTGCAAGACCAAGTACGGCTCCCTCCGCATCTGTAAGGACGGCCCCGTACTCGATAAGGAGGTTGTTATCTGGTAATTGACATTACCGGATAACAAAGATTTACTTGAAAAATGGGACCAACCATTTTTCATTGACCTTCGGTCAACCGTAAATCTTAGATTTTGTTATATGCCGCTTTGCGGCGGAATGAGGTAGTAATATGGTAAACACTAAGGTAACACTCAGCGGCATTACCCTTGATAATCCCGTGATTCCCGCCAGCGGAACCTTCGGGTACGGCAAGGAGTTTGCAGAGCTTTACGATATCAATATTCTCGGTTCCTTCTCTTTCAAGGGAACCACAAAGGAACCCCGTTTCGGCAATCCCACCCCCAGAATTGCGGAATGTCCCATGGGTATGATCAACTCCGTTGGTCTGCAGAACCCCGGCATTGAGCATGTGATGGAGCACGAGATCCCCGAGATGAAGAAAATCTTCAAGAAGCCCGTCATCGCCAACATCGGCGGCTTCTCCCTGGAGGAATATGCTTACTGTGCGGAGAAAATCTCCGAAGCGGACAACGTGGGCATTATTGAAGTGAACATCAGCTGTCCCAACGTCCACGGAGGCGGAATCGGGTTCGGGACCGACGCAGCATTGGCGGCATCCGTCACAAAGGCGGTTCGTGCGGTGACGAAGAAGCCCGTTTACATGAAGCTGACCCCCAACGTGACCAATATCGTGGAGATCGCAAAGGCGTGCGAGGCGGAAGGTGCGGACGGCATCAGCATGATCAACACCATGATGGGCATGCGGATCGATCTGAAGCGGAAGAAGCCCGTGATTGCAAACAAAATGGGCGGTTTCTCCGGTGCCGCGATCTTCCCCGTGGCAGTCCGCATGGTTTATCAGGTATACGAAGCGGTGAAGCTCCCCATCATCGGTATGGGCGGCGTTTCTTCTGCGGAAGACGTGATCGAAATGATGCTGGCAGGTGCTACCGGCGTGCAGATCGGTGCCGCAAATCTGGTCGATCCCTTCGCCGCAAGAGATATTGTCCTCGCTCTCCCCGAAACAATGGAAAAATACGGTATCAGCGATCTCAGCAGCATCATCGGTGCCGCACATTGACCTGTCAAAGTCCAAAAAGGTTTGGAGAGGTTTGGAGAACCTTTCCTTAAAAGGTTCTCCAAGTAAATATGTAAATAAATATAAAGGAGTAATAGATATGGAAAAGCAGAGAGATGTAATTATTGCGTGTGATTTTTCCTCCAAGGATGAGGTAATGGCGTTTCTTGACAAGTTCGGCGACGTTCGTCCTTTTGTCAAGATTGGTATGGAGCTTTACTATGCGGAAGGTCCTGCCATTGTAAAGGAAATCAAGGAGAGAGGACACAAGATTTTCCTTGACCTGAAGCTGCACGACATTCCCAACACCGTAAAGAAGTCCATGGCGGTTCTTTCTAAGCTGGACGTTGACATGACAAACCTTCACGCTGCGGGCACCTCCGCCATGATGGAAGCGGCGATCGAAGGTCTCACCAGACCCGACGGAACCCGCCCCATGCTGATCGCGGTAACCCAGCTCACTTCCACCAGCGAAGAGAGAATGAAGAAGGAACTTCTCATCGACGCTCCCATCGATGAAGTGGTTATGAGCTATGCGGAGAACGCAAAGAATGCCGGTCTTGACGGTGTTGTTTGCTCTCCCCTTGAGGCAGGCAAGGTACACGCAAGATGCGGCGAAAACTTTGTAACCGTAACTCCCGGAGTTCGTTGTGCTGACGGTGATATCGGTGACCAGTCCCGTGTGACTACCCCCGAAAAGGCGCGTGAAATCGGTTCCGACTACATCGTAGTAGGCAGACCCATTACTGCGGCTGCTGACCCCAAGGCGGCATACGAGCGCTGCATGAAGGAATTTGTAGGTTGATTTGCCGAAATTTGACGATACGGAAAATTACCATTGATATTACATAATATAAGGAGAAACAACCATGGAAGCATACAAGAGAGAGTTTATTCAGTTTCTGGAGAGTGCGGGCGTTCTGAAGTTCGGTGATTTCACCGCAAAGAGCGGCAGAAAGATCCCCTACTTCATCAACGCGGGCATGATCAAGACCGGCGAAGACATTGCAAAGCTGGGCGAATTCTACGCAAAGGCTTATTTTGAAAAGCTCGGCAAGAAGCAGGCGGTTCTGTACGGTCCTGCGTACAAGGGAATTTCTCTTGCCGTTTCCGCAGCCGTTGCTCTTTCCAAGAACGACCTGAACGTGCCCTTCTTCTTCAACCGTAAGGAAGTGAAGGACCACGGCGAAGGCGGCGTATTCGTAGGATACGTTCCCACCGCAGGAGAAGAGATCGTCATCATCGAAGACGTTATCACCGCAGGTACTGCTATCCGCGAGAGCATGGAAATCCTCTCCCATCTGGAAAACACAAAGGTTGCGGCGACCTTTATCATGGTAGACCGCAAGGAAAAGGGTCAGGGCGAAAAGGGTGCCATGCAGGAGATCGAAGAGCAGTTCGGCTTCCCCGTATACTCCATCGTGGACGTTTACGACATCATTGAATATCTGGAAGAAGATGCCGCAAACGAAGAAAACGTAACCAGAATCAAGAACTATCTGGCAGTTAACGGCGCAAAGGCGTAAAGGGTGAACGTATGAGACATCTTATTGATATTAACGATTTGTCGGTTGAAGAAATCGAAAATCTGATGAACACAGCAGACGATATTATTGACAATCCCGGAAAATACGCGGAAAAGTGCAAGGGCAGGAAGCTGGCAACCCTGTTCTTCGAGCCTTCCACCAGAACAAGACTGAGCTTTGAGGCTGCCATGTACGAGCTGGGCGGAAACGTGCTGGGCTTCTCCGATGCGGGCAGCAGCTCTGCGTCCAAGGGTGAGAGTGTGGCGGACACCGCAAAGGTGATCAGCTGCTACGCGGACATCGTTGCCATGCGTCATCCCAAGGAAGGCGCACCCCTGGTTGCATCCATGAACGCTACGATTCCCGTTGTCAATGCGGGAGACGGCGGTCACAACCATCCCACCCAGACCCTTGCCGACCTCTTCACCATCAAGCGTGAAAAGGGACGTGTGAACAACATTACCGTGGGCTTCTGCGGAGACCTGAAGTTCGGCAGAACCGTTCATTCTCTCATCGCAGCTCTTTCCCGTTACGAGGGAATCAAGATTGTTCTGGTTTCTCCCGAGGAACTGAAGCTCCCCGGCTACGTGAAGACCGATATCCTCGACAAGCACAACATCGAGTACGTGGAGACCACCGATCTTGAGGCGGTTATGCCCGAGCTTGACGTGCTTTACATGACAAGAGTACAGCGTGAGCGTTTCTTCAGCGAAGAAGAATACCTCCGTCTGAAGGACAGCTACATTCTGAACGAAGGAAAGCTGACCAACGCCAAGGCGGATCTGATCATCATGCATCCTCTGCCGAGAGTGAACGAAATTTCCGTCGGCATCGACAAGGACTCCCGCGCGTGCTACTTCAAGCAGGTTCTTTACGCAAAGTACATGAGAATGGCGCTGATCCTCATGCTTCTTAACATTCAGTAATAGGGAGGGAAATTACTTATGAATATTGATTCTATCATCAACGGTATTGTTCTTGACCATATTACTGCAGGCAAGAGCATGGAGATCTACAGACTTCTGGGACTTGAAAACCTCGATTGCTCCGTTGCCATCATCAAGAACGTACACAGCAACCGCATGGGCAAGAAGGACATCATCAAGATCGACCAGGTTCTGGATATGGACCTGAACGTTCTTGGTTACGTTGACCCCGATATCACGGTCAACATCATCAAGGACGGAAAGTCCGTGGAAAAGAAGCATCTGGAGCTGCCCGAGAAGATCGTGGGTGTGGTAAAGTGCAAGAATCCCCGCTGCATCACCACCACCGAGCAGGAGCTGCCTCAGGTATTCGAGCTCCGCGACAGAGAAAACGGCGTTTACCGCTGCCTCTACTGCGAAGCCAAGGCGAAGTAAGGATTGAATAAAGAAAAACCACCGTTCCCGTATGAGGAGGCGGTGGTTTTTTGTGTGGAGCGATATGCCCTGCGGGGCGCGATATATGCCTCAAGGAGGCGCGATATGCCCTGCGGGGCGCGATATATCCGAGGGATGCGATATGC
>JAZQUQ010000293.1:0-5449 GCA_045631365.1 Eubacteriales bacterium
ACTCCGCATTATTATGAAGTTCAATGTTCCGCCGAATGCGCCCGCAACGGCTCGCGGCACGCGCACGGCTGACCAGGAAGCTGCTGCAAAGAAGGTTGCCGACGAAGCTGCAAAGGCTGCTGCAGATGCGGAAATCGCAAAGCAGAAGGCAGAAGACGCTGAAAAGCTCCAGCTGCTCCGCGAAATTCGCGATTCTTTGAAGAAGTAAGTTGAACGGGGGAGGAACTTTTTGCAAAAAGTTCCTCCCCCGAACCCATTCTTCAAAAAACTTTTAAATAGGAAACAGACCGAGTGAGACCGATAAAAATGTCTCGCCCGGGCTTTTTTGCTTTATTCCACATCCGCAAGGGCTTTTCCTGCGATTTCGCCGATTTTCTTCAGTCCCTCGGCGCTGTAGTGCCCGTGTGCCTCGGGGTTCATGTATGCCTTATACTCCTCCTTGGTGCAGTAATCGGAGCAGACACGGGTCAGCATGACGAAGAATTCGTCCTCAGCACAAAGTTCTTCCTGTGCGTGGATGATCTCCCAATCTCTCTCATCCATGGTAAAGCATCCCACCCGAATGATGCCGAAGCGGTCAAGACCAAACCGTTCCTTCAGATTGTGTCCAAGGTCGGAGAGCATTTTTTTGTAGTCGTCTTTTGTTACACTTGCGATGGCATCGCTTTCTCCTTGAAGCCAGACCATGTGTTTTTTGCCGATCTCACCCACGTCTGCCGCGGTTTTTGCGATGGCTGCCTCGCATTTGCGGATGAACATGTCATATCCCTCTCCGTTGGGAAGCCAGTATTCCATCTGTGTGGCACCCTTTGCCGCGTGGACTGCCACTACGTCCGTTCCCGTCCCTTCACGGTATGCACGGCAGAAGAAGGGGAGCATGCTTGTGTAGCCGTAAACGGTGCTGCCGAGGGCGATCTGACCGTGCCAGTTGTCCATCCCGGGTGCACCGAAAGGAAAGCCTTCCGTGCCGTCGTAACGGATATCCTCTCCCGTGGGGTTTTGTAAGGGAATCAGCGAATCCGAAAGAAAGCGGTATTCCAACGCACCCGCTACCGGTTCTTCCCCCAGGCGGCATTCGGTTTGTCCCTGCATATTGCTCTGTCCGCCGAAAATGATGATGTCTGTCATTTTTGAATATCCTTTCGTTTTCACTCATATAGTTCTATGAAAATCACTGCCGCTTTTGAGGGAAAGCGGTATCTTTCACTATTATACCGAAAAACAATCTGCCTGTCAACCGATTTTCCGAAAGGGGAGAGCCTGCGTGAAAAAGAAATCTGCCACCGTACTTTATTTCGGGAAGAAGAGAAAAAAGGACGTTAACACCCCTCCTAACCGCTCTGCCGAGTTCGCTCTTGTCTGCGGCGTGATCACCATGGGGGTGTTTTTCTTCGGTACGCTGACGGGGGGAGTTCCATCCGCGGAAGGTAAGAACTTTTCTCCTTCCGACGCCGTCCCCGTGATGACTGAGATCACGGAGGAGATTGTGGGACAGGAGAAAACGGTTCGTGAAACCCTTCGAAAAACCGTGCGGGATGCTGCTGTTCTGAACGGAGAACCGTTTGGAGAACCGTTCGGATACGTGGATGGGAAGTGGAATCTCTGGGAATACTTGGGGGATATGATGGCGGCGCTTTTGTTGGATTTGCCACTCGGAGGATAACGCTGTGTCGTTTCGGATGGGATTCCCGTTTGTTTGCTTTTTCTTCGCTCTGACTCTGTTCGATGGGGTAAAATATCCGTTTATGACGGTTCTTGCGGTTTTGGTTCATGAGTTGGGGCATATTCTCGCCGCACGATTGGTGAAAACCCCCGTTTCGTCCCTATCCTGCGGAATCCACGGCTTTTCCATGGCATTTGATTTTTCCGCGTTGTCCTGGGGGAAGGAATGCTTCATCATCCTGTCGGGAAGTGTTGCGGGATTGATTGCGGGAACCGTTTTGCGTGGATGCGGGGGTGGATGGGCTTATTTTTCGGAGGTGTCTTCCGTTCTTGCCGTTCTTAATCTTCTCCCGATACGCGGATTGGACGGAGGGGCGGCGCTTTTTTGTGTTCTCAACCGTTTTTTTCTCCCCCACCGAAGCTTCGCAATTGCAAAAACAGTATCATGGGTTGCCGCTCTTTTGTTCTGGCTTTGTGCCGTTTGGATTCAGCTCAGAGTTCAGCCCAATCTCTCTCTCCTCGCAGCCTCCCTTTATTTTTTATTCCGAAGCACTGCACCGGAGGTATAAAGTGAGGAAAAATAAGTCTCCCATGTTAATTTTGATCACTTTACTTGACAAAAACGATGATGTATGATATGATTTTCTTGGAATATTATCAAATAATATACTGTCAAAAAACAATGAATTTTTTATCTGAAAAGGAGATTAAAATATGCTTTCTCAAACACCCCCTATGGGTTGGAATTCCTGGAACACCTTCGGCAGACAGATCAGCGAACAGGTGGTAAAGGATACCGCTGACGCGATCTGCGCGCTGGGTCTCAAGGATGCCGGTTACGAATACGTGGTTATCGACGACTGCTGGTCCCTCATGCAGAGAGGCGAAGACGGAAGAATCATTCCCGACCCCGAAAAGTTCCCCTCCGGCATGAAGGCTCTTGCGGATTACATCCACAGTAAGGGTCTGAAGTTCGGTATGTATGCTTGTGCAGGTACAACCACCTGTGACGGCTACCCCGGAAGCTTTGACTACGAATTCATCGACGCGCAGACATTCGCAGACTGGGAAGTAGACTTCCTCAAGTACGACTACTGCGACAGACCCAAGCTGGCAAACGGCCCCATCCTCTACAACAGAATGAGCATGGCGCTGAAGGCTACCGGCCGAGAGATTCTGTTCTCCGCCTGCAACTGGGGTTACCACGAAGTAGAAAAGTGGGTTCGCTCCACAGGCGCACATATGTACCGTTCTACCGGTGACATCTGCGACAACCTGCAGTCTTTCCGTGATATCATGGAAAGCCAGATCGAAAAGATCGCATACTCCGCTCCCGGCTGCTACAATGACCTTGATATGCTGATCGTCGGCATGAACGGCGAAGGCAACGTAGGTGCGGGCGGATGTACTTTCAACGAATACAAGATGCACTTCGCTCTGTGGTGCCTGTTCCAGTCTCCTCTGATGATCGGCGGCGACCTCAGCAAGATGAGCGCAGACTGCATTGAACTTCTGAAGAACAAGGAGCTTCTCTCCATCCTCAACGACCCCGAAGCTCGTCCTCCTCACAAGATGGAACAGCAGTATCCTCAGGTTCAGTGGAAGGACAGACACGTATTCTTCAAGCACCTTGCAAACGGCGAATACATTCTCGCATTCTTCAACTTCCACGATTCCTATGAAGCAGCATTCAAGGTTGAACTTTACGACCTCGGTATCACCGTTGCTTCCGGCTACGGCTTCGAGGGATACGAAATCTTTACCGGTGAGAAGACAAACGGTGTTGTCAAGAACTTCTTCGAAACTGTAGTTCCCACTCACGACTGCAAGATCTTCCGTCTGAAGCTGAAGAAGTAATGGACAAGAAAGGGCTTGAGGTTGTATGACGGATTACAAGTTCAATTTTGACTACACAAAAACGATGATGATGAAGATGTTTCTCGCCATCCCCGATGGGAAAGGCGGCACAAACGTCAACATCAATTTCGCAGAAGCCCTTGACATTATCAAAAAAACCGATGCTCTGACATTGGGTGTACCCAAGATCATTTACCTCGTCGGCTGGCAGTACCAAGGGCATGATACTCACTATCCCTCCCTCTTTGAGGTTAACGAGGCATTGAAGCGCCCCGAGGATGCAACGGCCCTCGACAGTCTTGTCTGGCTTGTGGAAGAAGCCAAGCGGTACAACACAACCGTCAGCTACCACATCAACTTTTCCGACGCCTACAAGGAGTCCGAGCTGTTTGAAGAATATGCTGCGGCTGGTGCGCTGATCCGAAAGGAAGACGGCACACCGGATCCCATCGAAGAATACAACGGAAAGGACTGCTACAAAGTCTCATTCTACGAAGAATGGAACAGCGGACTCTTCCGCCGTCGGTTTGATCGGTTTCTCGCCTCCATTCCCGTTGTGCAGGCAGGCACCGTTCATGTGGACAACTTCCAGTGCTACTACAACAATGCACCCGAGGTTGACATTGCCGACAGTATGGAAGCACGGAACAAAATCATCGATTATGTGCGCTCCTGCGGTCTGGATATCACTTCCGAATTTGCCTACCGTGAAGGTCCCGAAGGACGCAAGGACTACAACCGCTGCTGCAGGCTGAATCCGTTCTATCCCATCGCAATTATCGGACGCATCCCTGCCTTCTGGTGGCTCTTCAACATCCGTGATGAGGAATATCTTGCCTATCCCCCTCAGCTTCTTGGTGGCATTCCCAATGATCCCAAGTATCTCCATACCTTCTACGGCAACATTCAGGGAGAACATCTCTGGCGCGGGAAGGGGGATCAATGGATATCTCCGTTCATCCGTGAATTCTGCATGATACAGCTCCCGTATTTCTACCTCTGCACCCACAAGCGTGAGCGCATTGAAAACGATGAAACAGGAAAGACGGCGTACTTCTCAGACGGCATCATCACCCGTTCGGCAGACGAAACGATTACGGAAAACGGTGTCCTCCTCAAGGATGCACACAGCGCTCTTCTCCCTCTGACCGTCAAGCCCGATGCCTATGTTTTCTACAGCGACGATGCCTTTGACGGCGAACGGGATATGATCGACTGTACCTTTGCAAGAGCAAGGGTTTCGGGAATCACGGCAAACGGAACGGAATTCCTGTACGAAACAACGGTCACGAACGGAAAAATCGCAATCCACAGCAATGGGGGAGAAGCTCTGCTCATCGAACCCAAACACGGTCTTTGATCATCCCATGGGATTTCAGAGGCCAATGTTCTCAACAAAAAACAGGAAAACAAAATATCGGGGGAGCGCTGTCTCCCCCGTTTTGGAAAGAAAAAATGGAAGAAAACAACACACTGCCCACAGCCGATTGCTGCAAAACCTGCGGCAGAAAGCTGGTCAACGACGAAATTGCACTTTACAAACGAATGGTGAATCGGGGCGCATCCGAATATCTGTGCCTCACTTGCTTCGCTGCCTATTTCAGAGTCACCGAGGAGCTGCTCAGGGGAAAAATCGAGCATTTCCGAGAGATGGGATGTACTCTATTTAAGTAAAACAAGGAACAGGAGATCGAACTATGCTTGCACAAACACCCCCTATGGGTTGGAATTCCTGGAACACCTTTGGTCACCTTATCAATGAAACCGTAATCCGTGAAATTGCGGATGCCATGGTTGACCTTGGTCTCCGTGACGCCGGTTACGAATACGTGGTCATCGACGACTGCTGGTCTCTCCACGACAGAGACGAAAAAGGACGCCTTGTGCCGGATCCCGCAAAATTCCCCTCGGGTATGAAGCCTTTGGCGGA
>JAZQUQ010000294.1:0-5386 GCA_045631365.1 Eubacteriales bacterium
TGAATCGTCGGAAAGAAGAGCTTGCGGCTGCTCTCACGGAGGAGCAGAAAGAACGGAGCAACCTCGCTACTAAGCAGAGCTTCCTCCGTGATCTTACGGAAAACCTCCGTCGGGACAATACGGACCTTCTGAAAAGCTACGAAGAAGCCGAAGCCGAATGCGGCAGGCTGGAAAACAAGCTTCGCCAAAACGGTGAGCGTCTTCAGACCATAGAGGAATCCCTGTCCGCTCTGACGGTAGAAAAGGAGAACCTTGAGCGCCGTGCGGCAGAGCTTTCGGGACGGATTAACGAACTGAACGTAACCTGTGCCGAATTGGCAAGGGATAAGGAAGCATACGAAAACATCTGTGCCGAGATCACGTCCCGAACGGAAACACGGAAAGCGGAGCTGCTTTCTCACGAAACCAAGGTTTCCGATTTCCAAAACGAAATTCACGGACTGACAGAACGCATTTCTTCCATGGAGGAAACGATTTCTGTCTGTACCAATGAGATTGCGGTTCTCGAAAATCGGCAGAAGGAGCTTTCCGATGCATCCGACCGGATTGAGGCTGAGCTTACAACGCAAAGAAACAAGCAGAAGGATCAAACTGCCAAGCAGCAGATTCTCTTTATTGCCCATTCCAAAAATCAGACGAAACTGAATGAGCTGAAGGGGCATCACGAGAAGCTGTCCGAGCAGCTTTGGAACGATTACGAGCTGACCTTCTCCTCCGCGGCGATCTTTGCCAAGGAAAACAACTGTGAAACGGTAGACGACAAGAACCGCTCTGTCTATGCCGCACAGCAGGGAACGCTGAAGAGTCAGATCAAGAGCCTCGGCAACGTCAACCTTGATTCCATCGAGGAATATGTTGAGGTAAAGAAGCGCTACAGCTACATCAAGGAACAGCTTGACGATCTGCGGATCTCCAAACAGGAACTGGAAAAGATTCTTGAGGATCTGGAGAACGAGATGAAGGTGTTGTTTATCGACGCATTCCAGAAGATCAACCGCAATTTCGGTGAGGTCTTCCGTGAGCTGTTCGGAGGCGGTCATGCAGAGGTTATTCTGACAGACCCCGAAAACGTACTTACCAGCGGAATTGAAATCAACGCCGCGCCTCCCGGAAAATCGGTCAAGAACCTGAATCTCCTCTCCGGCGGTGAGCAGTCCTTTATCGCCATCGCTCTCCTGTTTGCCCTGATCAAGGTGAATCCGTCCCCGTTCTGTATTTTCGACGAGGTGGAAGCTGCCCTTGACGAGGTAAACGTTACCCGCGTGGGCAGATACGTGAAGAAATACTCAAAGGATATGCAGTTCGTCATGATCACCCACCGAAGAGGTACCATGGAGATTGCCGATACCCTCTACGGCGTAACCATGCCTCAAAGCGGTGTATCCAAGGTATTTACGCTGGATACAGACACCAAGGGCGACGGTTTGGCTGAATAGTCGCCAGAATAGCCGGATGAATAACCGACAGAATAAATTTTATCGAATCATTTTAATGGAGTAACATATGGGCTTTTTTGATAAACTGAAAGAAGGTCTGAAGAAAACCAAAGAGGCGGTTTTCGGTCAGGTAAACGAAGTAATCAAGGTTTTCCGAAAGGTTGACGAGGAGCTTCTCGAGGAACTGGAGGAAATCATGATCACTTCCGATATGGGTGTTGCCACCACGGAAAAGATCATCGATGAGCTTCGTGACAGAATCAAAACCGAACGAATCAAGTCCGCGGAGGACGTGAAGGTGGCACTGGGAGAAATCCTCCGTGAGCTGGTGGGAGAGGGCGAACCTCTGAACCTCAGCACAACTCCTTCCGTAATCCTTGTGATCGGTGTCAACGGTGTGGGCAAAACCACTTCCATCGGCAAGATTGCGTACAATCTGAAGAAAAGCGGCAAAAACGTGGTTGTTGCGGCGGCAGATACCTTCCGTGCGGCTGCCATCGATCAGCTTGCGGTATGGTGCGACCGTGCAGGCGTTGAGCTGATCAAGCAGAGCGAAGGCTCCGACCCCGCGTCCGTTGTATTCGATGCCATCGCGGCGTCCAATAAGAGAAAAGCGGACGTGCTGATCATCGACACCGCGGGACGACTTCACAATAAATCCAACCTGATGGATGAGCTGGCAAAGATCAACCGTATCATCTCCCGTGAGCTTCCCAACGCCGCGCGTGAAACCCTTCTCGTTCTCGACTCCACAACCGGTCAGAACGCCGTCATGCAGGCGAAGAAGTTCAAGGAAGCTGCCGATATCACCGGTCTTATTCTGACCAAACTGGACGGCACGGCAAAGGGCGGCGCGGTCTTCTCCATCAAGGATGAGATCAATATCCCCGTCAAGTTCATCGGTGTTGGTGAAAAGATCGACGATATGGATCCCTTTGACGCAAAGATGTTCGTAGACGCGCTCCTTACCGATGACGTGTACGAAGAAAAAGAAAACAGCGAGGCGGAAGAAGAATGAAAATAGTTCTTGCTTCAAATAATAAGAAAAAAATCAAGGAATTGGAAACTTTACTGGCATTTGAGACGTCAAATCAACAGAAAGTAGAGGTGCTTTCCCTCCGCGATATCGCCTTTGAAGGGGATATTGAGGAGGACGGAACCTCCTTTGAAGAGAATTCTTTGATTAAGGCATCGGTTCCCGCCGTCCGCGGTTACATTGGTATTGCCGACGACTCCGGACTTGCGGTGGATTACCTTGACGGTGCTCCCGGCATCTATTCCGCACGGTATGCAGGAGAACACGGGGACGACGCATCCAACCGAGAAAAGCTGTTCCGCGATCTCGTCGGGGTTCCCACAGAAAAACGGACAGCGCAGTTTGTCTGTGCGGTTTCCGTTGTGCTTCCCGAAGACTGTGATCTTGTGATCCCCGAGGAATACCGTATTTCGGCTGAACTTGCGGCAAAACGGGGACTGAATCCCGAAAAGGCTGCCGTAATCCGCGGAGAATGCAGCGGGTTGATTCTGACGGAAGAACGGGGCGAGGGCGGTTTCGGGTACGACTGCATGTTCTATTATCCCGAATTCGGTATGACCTTTGCCGAAATCGACGGCGATCGGAAGAATTCCGTAAGCCACAGAGGAAACGCTATGAGAGAGCTTGAAAAGCTCCTTCGGAAATTGACAGAAACAGAAACGGAGAAATAATTTTGTTGAACAGTAAGCAGAGAGCGACATTAAAAAGTATTGCAAGCCGTATGGATGCTATTTTCCAGGTCGGCAAGGGCGGAATCAGCGAGAATATGTGCGACGCCATTTCCGCAGCATTGGAAGCAAGAGAAATGATCAAGATCAGCGTTCTTGACAACTCCTCCGAAGAAGTAAAGGTGGTTGCCCACGATATTGCCGCCATCACAGGCGCTGAAGTTGTGGCGGTCATCGGACGGAAGATCATTCTGTTCCGTCGTGCAGAGAAAGTAGAAAACCGCAAGATTTCCTTGGAGATTTAATCGGAAAACGGGATATTGTGATGCAGCAAAGCAAAACGAATCGGAAGAAAACAGGGCTGTTCGGCGGAACCTTTGCTCCCCCGCACCTTGGGCATCTTCATGCGGCGGAAACCTTCCTTCGGGAGCTTCTGCTGGATGAACTGATTATTATGCCCACCTTTCTTCCGCCCCATAAACAAAAATCATCGGGGGATACTCCCGAACTTCGGTATCGGATGTGCAAAAGCCTCTTTGAGCCTCTTCCGCACACGGTGGTTTCCGACTACGAGATCACCAAAGGGGGAATCAGCTACACCGTTGATACCCTCGAATATCTCCATAGTGTGGAGGAGCGGGACATTTACCTCCTTTGCGGAACGGATATGTTCCTGACTTTGAATACATGGCGGAGGGCAAAGGATATTTTCTCACTTTGTGAGATTGTCTGTATGCCTCGGTATGATGATTCCTATTCGGAGGTTATGGCAAAAAAAGAGGAATATGAAAGAATGTACGGAAAGACCGCCGTTCTTTTGTCGGAGGACCCGTTTGTCCTTTCTTCCTCCGAAATCCGCGAAAAAATACAGTTGCGAAACGATTTATCCGATTTTCTTTCACAAGATGTTATTGAAATCATAAAAAATGAAGGATTATACTTATAATATGAATTCTGAAGCCGATTCTCTTCTTGAACCGAAGGTTTCTCTTTCGGAAAGCGATCTCGCATGTCTCAAAGAAGGCGTCCGTCCCTATTATGCGGAGAAAAGGTATCTCCATGCCCTCGGTGTGGAGGAGGAAACGGTACGGCTTGGGGAGATTTTTCTTCCCGACAGAATCCATGCCCTGAGAGCAGCGGCCCTGCTCCACGACATAACAAAAAAATTCGATTTGGAAAAACAGTTGAAATGTTGTGCTGATTTTGGTATAATAGTAAAAGACCCTTTTTCCCCCGAGGTTCTTCACGCCGTAACGGCACCGTTGATAGCGGCTGAGGATTTTCCCAACCATACGGACGGAGAAATTCTGAGTGCTATCCGCTGGCACACCACGGGACGATGGGGGATGACTGTTTTTGAGGCTATCGTTTTTCTGGCAGATTATATCGAACCAGGAAGAACCCATCCTTCGTGTGTGGGGGTAAGGGAAGAACTTTATTCCCGTCTCACCGCCGCGGAAAACAGGGAAGAACAGGAGGCAGCATTCCGATCCGCAGTCCTTGCGGCGTTGGACAACACCATTACCTATTTGGTAAAGAAGAAGGCGTTTCTTGACCCCGACACCGTGTCGGCGAGAAACTTTTATCTGTCGGAAAAAGAACTGTAACAGAAAGGTGAGGTTTATGAGCGAAAACAACAACAATCAGATGCGGGACGACAACGACGTATCTCAGTATTACCCCTCTGATGAAACTTACAACGACTACGATGACGTTTTCTACAGTTATGAAGACACCAAAAAGAACAAGTCGAAATTCAAAATAGGAAAGTTCTCCGGCCCCCAGCTTCTTTTGCTCGGTGTGATTTTCCTCGTCTATACGGCTGTGATTTTCACCGCCGCATGGCTGATTTTCTATCGGCCTTCACAGCCTACGGTTCTTCCTTTTGAAACCGAAGCTGCCGAAACCTCCTCGGAAGACAACCCGCCCCTCGATAATAATCCTGACGAAACCGGAAACGGGCTTTGGGAAACCACCGCACCCGAGGATTCAGGCTCTTATGTGGCAAGGGACGGTATTTACAACATCCTTCTCATCGGCAGAGACAGCGCTGCCACCCTTGCGGACGTTATTATGCTTGTCAACCTCAACACCGTTGACGAGAAAGTAACCGTTATGCAGATTCCGAGAGATACGCTGTTCAACATCAACGTTCCCACCAACAAGGCAAATGCGGCGTATTCTTCCTACGTTGCCGCTGCAGCCAATGGGGGAAGCAAGAAGTCGGAGGCCAAGCGGTCCTTAGG
>JAZQUQ010000295.1:0-2225 GCA_045631365.1 Eubacteriales bacterium
AAGCCTTCCGCCGCTGCGATCCGTTGGTACTGTTCCTCCGAAAGGATACAGATAATGGCGTTGTCGCTGAAGATTTCGTAATCGAATTTCTCGAAATTGCTCCGATTTTGGGTCAGATCCACGGACAATTCTTCTCCCATCGCAGCGGCTGCCGCTTCGGCTTCATCCAACTGATTCTGGGTATAGAAAATCACGTCTGTCAAACGAACCTTTTTCTCTCCGTCCCCGTTGAAATCCTCGGTCATAAGCTCTGTCACCACGGCACAGAACCTTTCGTTATCCATCGCGGTGATATATTCGGGCCCCGCGTAGAGAATCCGCACGTCGGGGTCGGATTGGGAAGAAAACTGGGCAATGCACACCCCGATGGCGAAGGCAAAAAACGCAAGGATGATCACCTTTGCCTTATGGTGATACCAAAAATTCACCCATCGGCTTTTGAAATCCGTGGGGATATCGCTGAAATCCTGCTCCTCGCCCATGTCCGCTCCCGTCATCCGAAGACGCTTGGCGGCATTGGATTCCCGAAGACCTTCCTCGTTTACGGCAGGGTCGTGATTGGGTTTGTTTTCGTTCATATAAATACCTCATTTATGTACTTTTCTTCATTATATCATAGGAACGGAAATATTCAATCCTTTTTTCTGTCCGATCTGTTATTTTTCGCTGAACGCTCCCCTTTTATGAGGAAGGAGTAAAGGACAATGGCAAGGACGGGGAAAATCAACCCGCCGAGCATACCAGCCTTCAGGCTGAGCTGTTCTGCCGAAATCCCCAACCGCTCGGAAAGAGACACCGAGACGGGAGAAGCCAGCACCAAGTCGGTAATCACTCCCACCAGCTGAGGTCCAACGGAGCCGCCGAGGTCGCCCCCCGCCGCCATCATGGCATAGATGAACACGCCGCCCGAGGGAAAACGGTTCGCTGCCACGATCAAACTTCCGGGCCACAGCATGGAGACACAGAACCCCGTAAACCCACAGGCAAGGAGTCCCACAACGGGGACACCCGAAACCACCGCCGTGAAATAGCAAATCGCCGCACCGATGGCACCGAGCAGAAGCACGCGGCTGATGTTCCGTCCGTATTTGGAGTAAAGGGTACGCCCCAGTCCCAGCATCAAGGCAAACATTGCCGCACCGAAAATGTCCCCCCATACCTTGGGAAGGCCCACGGCCTCTTCCAGATACCCCGAGCTCCACTGAGCCATGGTGCATTCCGAAGCACCTCCCAGGAAAATGGCACCCACGCAAAGCCACAGCCCTTTGTTCTTCAGAAAACCGAGGACACCCGACATCTTTTCAGGGGTCTCCATTTTGGGGATTTCCGCCCCCGCAAACAGAAGGAATGCTGAGACGGGGACGAGGAGCCAAAGGAAGGCGAGTATCTGCCAATATTCCGCGCCGAAGCTGAACAGGAACAGGGTACTTGCCACGATGACCCCCACCGTTCCCCACGCGTACACGGAATGGAGCTTGCTCATTTCCCCCTCGGGATTCTCTGCGGGGATGGCGGCGATAACGGGGCTGATCAGCACCTCCGCAAATCCGCTTGCCGCCGAGAAAATGACCGTTCCCACAACCAATCCGAGATAGACGGACTGAGGGAATAACCACGGAGCGAGTCCGTAGAGGAGCAGTCCTGCAAAAGTGAGAACAGGGGTGAGCTTGACGGCGGTTTTGATGTTAAACCGATGGGAAAAGAAGGAGAACGCCAGGTCCACCGTCATTTGGGTGAAGAAGTTGATCACCACAAGGAAGCCGAGGAGGGTGTAGGAGATGCCGTACAGCTGTCGGAACGCCATAAACAGCACACAGGGGAAATTCCCCACCACGGACATACAGAGATTCACCATATAGCAGGCGAATTTGGTTCGTTTAAAGCTTTGTTTCATCGTATACCTCATATGGATATGGTTTTAAAGTATATTATACCATATTTCCGCAAAAAAAGACAGAGGAACGTGAAATTTCTTTCCGCCGAAAAAAGCCCCCTGCGGCTTTGTGCAGTCAGCACAAAAATTCCACGTTTTTGCATTCCGCTCTTGCTTTTTCCGTTGTTGTCCTGTATAATTAAACTGTTATATTTTACATAATTCAGGAGTTTATCATGAAGAAAACATTATCCATTCTTCTTACTTTACTGCTTCTTGCCCCCTCCGTAGCTTCATGCAATAACGAGATCGCAAAGGAAACGACCGCCCCCGAGACAACCGCTCCCGTGGC
>JAZQUQ010000296.1:0-2622 GCA_045631365.1 Eubacteriales bacterium
GCGGCGGAAGCGAATACCCTGATCTTCGGCGGGCACAGTCCAGTATACAAAAAGGTCTTTGACCCACAAATTGCGGAATCAAAGACCGTTTATCTCTCGGAATATGCAGCGGAAAGTCTCCGAAAGCTGACTCCCGATATCACGGAGGAGCTGACGGAAGGACCCACCTTTACAGCGGGAGTGCCCATCCCCCTCGGCTGAAAAAGTACACGATCACAATCGCCTGAAGGAACAGAATGATGGGAATCCCCAGCATAAATTTGATGTGACGGGTTTTGTGGCGGATGATCTGCATGGTCAGATACATGGCAAGAGAGCCGCCGAGGGCAGAAAGAAGGATCAGCGTATTCTCCGGCACGCGCCATTGTCCTTTTCGGGATCTGGCTTTATCGGCAATGGTGACGATCATCGCCGCAAGGGAGATCAGCCCGAGGTAAATAGTCAGAATAAGAACTGCGTTATACATAGGATGCCTCTCCCCTTTAACGATCGCCTTGTGCGTATTGGAGGGATTCCTCCTGTGCCATTTTATCACAGCGCTCATTATAGGGATGGCCCGCGTGTCCCTTGACCCAAACGAAGGTTACGGTGTGGGTCTTGCAAAGCTCCAAAAGTTCTGTCCAAAGCTCGGGATTGAGGGCGGGAGAATTGTCGCTTTTCCGCCAGCCCCGTTTCCGCCAGGATTCCGCCCATCCTTTGGTAATGCCGTCGCAGACGTACTTGGAGTCGGAGGTCAGGGTTACCTCGCAGGGGCGTTTGAGGGCAGCGAGAGCCTTGATGCAGGCGGTCAGCTCCATTCGATTGTTGGTGGTCTGAGCTTCTCCGCCGTGAAGCTCCAGCTCCCGTTCACCGTAGACGAGGACGGCACCCCATCCCCCGGGACCGGGATTCTTCCGACAGGATCCGTCGGTGTATATATCAACGTGCATGGTATTCTCCTTATGTTGTAGTATTGTTATTATATCACCAAACCCGATTTTATGCAAGAGAAAAAGCCTTATGGGAGAAAAAATCCCCATAAGGCTTTTTTCAACCGCTTCACATGTGACCTTCCAACGTCCCTCTCCTGTGTCACCCGGAGGCAAAATACATATACTGCAATGAGGGCAATCCCTCAAATATACTTCGGAGGATGACCCAACACTATGGATTACAGAAAAGATATGAGAACACCGAAAGACCGCGTGGACGACGAGCTCCTCGCCCGCCTTCTCCGAGAAACAGACGAACTGATCGGCGGCTGCGGATGCGAAGTCCCTTCCAACACACGAAGAAACAGCCGTCCCCTGAGACGAAATGAATCATCCTCAGGCTCAAACGGCACTTCGGGATGCGGTCAGACAGGCGGCTGCGGCTGCTGTGAGTGTGGCGGAAACAATAACGGTCCATTCAGATGTGGTTGTGGTGAACGTCGGCAGAACAACAACGGACAGAATAACGGCTGCAGTTGCAAGGAAAAGCGCTCTAATGATACCGAACGGAGCAACGGCTGCGGATGCATGGAAGCTCGACGGAATGAGAACGGGCAGAACAATGGCTGCGGCAATGCAGAACCTCGACGGAATGAAACTTGTGCAGATCATGGCTGCATCAACCGCCGTTCCCTTTCCATTCAGACACAGGGACTCCCTCTTGTGATGTCCTACTGCCCCGACCATGAGTTTCACGAGCTTTACGAGGACGAAGAAGCCCTGCATGAGGGAACCTTGTTCCGTGAGCTGAACTTCCCCTTCTACGGAAGCAAATGCGGAAACAAATCGGACAAAAAATGCGGATGCGGAGAATGAACGAGGTGACGGAGAACATGAACGACAAGAAAAAGCTTTATAAACTGATCCAGACCTATTCCTTTATTCTGTACGAGACCGTCCTTTACCTCGACGGGCACCCCGACTGCCGCAAGGGACTGGCACACTACCGCAAATACAGAGAAAAGCTGGCGGAAGTGACTCGGATGTACGAGGAGAAATACGGCCCGCTGACCATTATGGGTCAGGACTGCGGTGACATCTGGAAATGGGTAAAGGAACCGTGGCCGTGGGAATATGATGACGGTGACTGCAATCGTCCTTGCGGCTGCGGAAGATATTAAGGTGAAGGAGGAAGAAGGTTATGTGGATTTATGAAAAAAAGCTGCAGTATCCTGTGAAAATCTGCAATCCCAACCCTATGTATGCGAAGATTATCATCAGCCAGCTGGGAGGCCCTGACGGCGAGCTTGCTGCATCGACACGGTATCTTTGCCAGCGGTTCAGTATGCCCTACCGTGAAGTAGCGGGAATTCTGACGGACGTGGGTACAGAGGATAAAAATTGTGCATTTATGTGATAAAAAATATTTATGAGGAAAAATCTCCTTTAAAAAAATCTTTCATACTTATTATGTAAACTTACATGAGTGAGTTTCGAAAAATATTTTTAATAAAGGAGAAAATTTTTTATGGAAAAAAATTTCATTTTCAATGGCGCTACTTATAATACTCGCGAGGAAGCAGAAGAGGCAGTATTTAACTATGCTACCGAAACATACGATGATATGTTGGATGAATGCAATGAAGAGGTCAAAATCGGTAGTTTATCCTATCCTGTGTCATATGTTTTCAAAAGAGTTGATGAAATCGCT
>JAZQUQ010000297.1:0-3318 GCA_045631365.1 Eubacteriales bacterium
CTGTTTTTCACCGCAGTATACGTATCCATTTTTTCCTCCCCAATGCGATTTTAGTCTCATTATAGCCCGATACACTTGACAATGTGGGCTATATATGATACAATATAGGCTATAAATAGCCCTGTTGCGTGGATTTTATTCCACATCGCATAAACAGAGGGAAAAAGACGGAAAATATAAAATCCCCCTGCAGCATAGCCTGCCCGGGGGAAATCGACCGAAGTGAAGCGAAACGCTTTCCTTCTGCCCGCTTATGGTGAAAGAATGAGAAAATCAATCCTGTTTTTGTTTGCCGCCATCGCCGTCCTGTTGGTGTTCCCTGCCTGCGGGGATGCCTTTCAAACCCCGTCCGTCCCCGCATTCTCCCCCTTGGAAGAAGCCTCCCCCACCGCCGTCACCGTCCCCATTCTCATGTTCCACGACGTAAAAACCACCGAAGGCGGCACGTGGTCCATGTCCGCGGAGAACTTCCGCAATACCTTGCTGTTTCTGCTGGACTGCGGCTACACCCCCGTTTTCCTTGACGATTTGGTCAATTTCGTGGACGGCACCGCCCCGCTGCCCGCCAAGCCCGTGGTCATAACCTTGGACGACGGCTACTTCAGCAACTACCGCAGCGTCCTCCCCATCATCACCGAGTTGAAGGTGCCCGTTACCATCTTCATGACCTGCGGGACGGTGCGGGAGGAAGGGACCATTCCCTGTACCAACGAACAGATTCTCTACAAAATGAGCATGGCGGAACTCACCATTGCACAAGCCTCTCCCTACGTAAAAATCCAGTCCCACACCTACGCCCTGCACGGGACGAACACCTCCTACAGCAGTACGGAACGGGACAATTCCCTCCCCCTCAAAGGAGAGAACGAGAGTGAATATAAAGAAATCTTCTCCGCCGACTGTGCCTTGGCAGAAGAGATCCTGCGCAAAATCGGCTCCCCCGCTTCCCTCGCCTTCTCCTACCCCTCGGGCAAGCATCACTCATGGACGGAAGAAATCCTCCGCGAAAGAGGATACCGTGTCAGCCTGACCACCGACTACAGCCACCGAAATCGGGTAGTCCGAGGGGAGCCTGACTCCCTCCACCTCCTCGGCAGAATGAACGTCAACGACGAAACCACCGAAGCCGCACTCCTTCGGTATCTGGAAAGAGAATAAAAAACGGAGAAGAGCCATCAACAACTCTTCTCCGTATATTTTTCTGCAACTCCGTCAATCCTCGGTGGAATCGAGATTCTTCCATCCGTAGCGGATAATAGAGATTATCATAGACGCCTCGCTGACGATTTCATCGATAATCCCCGCCCAGGAACCGACGATAATGTCGTACACGATCCACAGGGGAGAGTTAATAAAAATCCCCACCGCACGGATTTTCCGTGCATTGTAGGTATATCCTCCCACAGTCGCCGCAATATTGGCAAGGACCGGAAGGGCGGACCACCATCCGTCCCAAGTGAAAACCAGCGTCAACATCTGCAGAGCACAGATCACGGCACACATAATTTTCCCCTTCAGAAACGGCCGTTTGCTCCCCAGACAAAAGGAGCGCACGGTGTTCAGAACGTAGCTGATCCCGCCCGTCACCGCACCCAGCATCAGCAAATGGGCAGTATAGCAAAGATAAGACACAAATTGAACGCGGAACAGATTTTTGTTTCTCTTGCATTGATAGGACAGGAAAAACAAAACCGTCCCCAAAATCCCCACCCCTTGGATGAATAAATCACGCATTGCCTCGGGTACTCCTTTTTACGTTGGTTTCGATCGTCTGTGCAATGCCCTCATTATACCATAAAAACCTGACAGGAGCAAGCCCCCGAAAAACCAACTCGCTCCGAATCAACATTATTTTCCCCCAAAACTGGACATTTCCCCCCAAACATGGTATAATAGAGCATATTTCAAACCCAAGGAGTCACACCAATGAACAAAACAACACAAAACCTCACATCGCGTTGGTTTTACCTTGCCGTTGGCGTTGCTGCCATGCTGTTTGCAGGTATTTTATACGCATGGTCCATTTTAAAATCCCCCCTCAGCGCCGAATTCGGCTGGGGTGCCTCCGATCTGGCGCTGAACTTCACCCTTGCCATGAGCTTCTTCTGTATCGGAGGTCTCCTCGGCGCACGAATCTCCAAGAAAGCGGGACACAAAATCGCCCTCGCGGCAGCAGGCGGGCTGTCCGTCCTCGGATTTGCCCTCACAGCCGCCCTCCCCGGCACGTCGGTGTGGATGCTGTACGGTACCTACGGCGTCCTTGCTGGTGCGGGAATCGGTATTGCCTATAACGTAGTCATCGCCACCGTCAGCGCGTGGTTCCCCGACAAAAAGGGGCTTTGCTCCGGGTGTCTCATGATGGGCTTCGGTGCGTCCGCCCTCGTTCTCGGCAATGTTGCCGATGCCCTGTTCAAGAGTGCGCTCGGCTGGCGTACCACCTACGTCATCCTCGGTGCTGCCATCTGCGTTGTCCTCGTTTCCGCAGGACTTCTCTTGAAAAAGCCCGACGCCCATACCGTCCTTCCTCAGCCCAAATCCGCAAAAGGAGCAAAGGGTGAGGACTTCGAGAAAAAAGATTATACCTCCGCCCAGATGCTCCGCCGCCCCTCTTTCTGGATGGCGTTCCTCTGCATTGCATTCCTTGCAGCCGTGGGAAGCTCCGTCATCAGCTTCGCCAAGGACCTTGCCCTCTCCGTAAACGCAGCGGAATCTCTTGCCGTATCTCTTGTGGGAGTCCTTTCCATCTGCAACGGCATCGGTCGAATCCTTACGGGAGCCATCTTTGATGCCATCGGCCGCCGAAAAACCATGCTGATTGCCAATCTGATCACGCTCTGTGCCGCAGGAATCACCCTTCTTGCCGTGTCGGTCGGCTCCCTCCCTCTGTGCATTGCGGGACTGTGCCTGACGGGAATCTCCTACGGCTCCTGCCCCACCATCACAGCCGCATTTACCTCGTCCTTCTTCGGCATGAAGTATTTCTCCACCAACATGGCACTCATGACCTTCACCGTCATGGGAGGCTCCCTCATCGCCACCGTATCCAATAAGGTGTTTGAGCTGACCTCCGCATACAGCGCGACGTTTATCATGCTCCTCGCCCTGACCTGCGTGGCACTCGTCCTGAATCTGTTCATCCGCAAACCGTAACCTGCGGAAAAGCCCCCATTTTTTCAAAAATGTTTAAACATAAAAGCCGAGGCTCACTATGACTGAAGAGCCTCGGCAATCGTTTTATCCCATCCCATCGGATGATCTGCCACAACACAATCTCTCCCCAAAATGAAGCGTTGCTTCCGTGCAAATAGGAATCTGCTG
>JAZQUQ010000298.1:0-5123 GCA_045631365.1 Eubacteriales bacterium
TCCGGGGGGAACAGGGTCCCAAGCTGGGGGAGGCTTTCGGGGGGGGCGATGATAATGGGGAGGGAATCGGTCTGTGCTTCGGTCACGGTGGGAATATCCGTGCCGCTTACTTTTTTAATATGGTACATAAGCTCTCCCACCGCATAGGTGAGGAGACGATCCGCGTTGTTTGCAACCACGATATGAGCCTTGGCAATGCCGTTCTCGGTTATAAGGCTCGTGTTGTAGGACACTTCGGTGGCGGCGGTCTCGGGGGATTGTGTTTCGGTTATTGATGTGTCGGGAGCATTTGTTTCAACAGGATTGGTGTCCAAGGAGCCTGTTTCTACAGACGGTTCGGTCTTGCCGGCGGCATTACCGCAAGCTGTCATAGATGAAGCAAGAATCAGCGCCGCAAGAATGAGGGAGAGTGTTCTTTTCATGATGATTCCTTTTCTTTCTTTTATTATACAGGAGTAAAATGTTTCTTGCAATCGAAAATAGCACAAAAATAAAGAGCGATTTTTTTGTTAAAACACACAATCGTCTATTTTCTTAATACTTTTGTATGGGCAGATTGGGGTCGTCGTCCATTTTTTTGATGGAGCGGATTTCCACTACATAGCTGATCTTTTCGTTGACCTGCACCGTGATTTTGTCCCCCACCTTGTGACCGAGGATGGCTTTTCCGAAGGGGGATTCCTTGGAAATACATCCGCTCAGCACGTCGTTTCGGAGGGTGGTGACGATGCGGACGGTGTTGGTCTCGTCGTCGTCGGGGTAGTAGACCTCGATCTCGTCGAACAGCCCCACCGTGTCGGCGTCGGATTTGTCTTCGATGACGATGGCGGTTTCCAGCATCTTCTCAAGATAACGGATGCGGCTCTGATTCTTGTTGAATTCACGCTTTGCGGAACGGTATTCGTCGTTTTCGCTCAAATCTCCGAAGGCGCGGGTTCTCTTGACCTCCTCACGGAGCTTGGGGTTCATGGCCTTCCGTTCTTCGATTTCTTCCTTGATTTTCTGTATGTCGATTTTGGTCAGTTCGTTGTGCATGGCTCAATTCCTTTCGTTTTCGCGGCTGATTTTGGAGTAAATGCATCCGCAGTAGTCCTGTCGGTACAGGTTGTACTCTTTGGAGAGGGCAATGGAGCGCTGGTAGCCCCCCTTTTTCTTGAAATCGGAGCAGAGGTAGGGGATGCCGTATTCTTCCTCTAACTCCATTCCAATGCGGTTCAGCCATTCCGCGTTTTTGTGGGGGCTGATGGACAGGGTGGTGGTGAAGCAGTCGTATCCCCCCGCTTTTGCCGCATTCGCTGTCTGTTCCAAGCGGAGACGGTAGCATTTGTAGCACCGTGCTCCCCCTTCGGGTGCGTTTTCCAGTCCCTTTGCCATGGCGGTGAATTCCTCGGGGCGGTAGTCCTCGCGGATGGTCTTGACGTCGGGATATCCCGCCTCGGAAAGGAGCCTTTGGAGCTCACGGAAGCGGAAGTCGTATTCTTCCGCAGGTGCAATATTGGGGTTGCAGAAATACAGGGTCAGGTCAAAGCGGTGAGCGATGTATTCTAAAACATAGGAGGAGCAGGGGGCGCAGCACACGTGCAGGAGGAGCCGCGGTTTTACCCCGTTTGCCTCCAATTCCTTCAGCTTATTTTCAAACAAAAGGCTGTAGTTTACTTTATTCTGCATAGTCAAAGGTCAATCCCTCCGTCACGGCGGCGGCTTCGTCTAAAATGATCTGTCTCTCGGAGAAGGGAACTTTATTTCCTTTGATGAGCTGATAGGTTTCGTGTCCCTTTCCCGCAAGGAGGACGATATCCCCATCCTTCGCCATGCGGACCGCTTTTCGGACGGCATCGGCACGGTCGGTGATGATTTCGTGGGGCTTGGTCTTGTCGAAATGCTCCATGATTTCGTCGATGATTTCGTCGGGGTCCTCGTGGTCGGGGTTGTCGGATGTGATAATGGTATAATCCGCAAGGGAAGAGGCGGCTCGTGCCATCTCCTCTCTGCGGTTCTGCGCTTTTCCGCCCACGGAGCCGAATACACAGATCAGACGGACGGGGTCATACTCCCGAAGAAAGCGGAGGGCGTTGGTGAGGCTCACTCCGTTGTGGGCGTAGTCGATGAGGAAGGTAACGCCGTCAAGGGCATCCACGATTTCGAACCGTCCGCTGATGGATGCGGTGCGGAGAACCGATGCGGCACGTTCCACGCTGACTCCCGCAACGGAAGCCGCCGCGATGGCAGCAAGGCCGTTGTATACGCTGAAATCCCCGGGGGTACGAAGACGGACGGGGACGATTTCGTCCTTGTTATGGCAAAGAAAATCAATGCCGAGGGCGGTGGCGCTGCGGAAGGGGGCAATCTCTGCGGCGGTGAAGTCCGACGGATTGGTGATCCCTACGGTCAGCAAATCTCCCTTGTAATCCTCGGTCATGTAGACGGAATAGGGATCGTCTTTGTTGATGATGGCGGTTTTGCTTTCGTATTCGGTGAAGAGGAGGCGTTTGGCGTCTCGGTATTCCTCAAAGGAGGCGTGTTCTCCCGTGCCGATGTGATCGGGGGAGAGGTTGGTGAACAGGACGGTCTCAAAGCGGAGTCCGCGGACACGGTAGTGCATCAGCGCCTGAGAGGAGACTTCCATGACTACATGGGTCATGCCTGCATCCACCATCATTTTGAAATAGCGGTGAAGCTCTAAGCTTTCGGGGGTGGTGTTGACGGTTTCGTAGGTGTTCTCGCCGATGACTACGCCGTTTGAGCCGATGTACGCACAGGGAATCCCCGCTCCGTTCAGAATTTTGGAGATGAGGATGGAGGTGGTGGTTTTTCCCTTGGTGCCTGTGACGCCGATGATCTTCAGTCGGTCTGCGGCGTTGTCGTAGAAAGCCTTCGCAAGGTCGGAGAGAGCAAGGCGGGTGTTTTCCACCACGATCTGAACCGCTTCCTCGGGGAGGAAATCCAGCTTTCGTTCGCAGAGGAACACGCGGCATCCGTTTTCAAAAACCTGTGCCGCAAAGTTGTGTCCGTCAAAGCGAACGCCGGGGAGGCAGACGAACATCATGCCTTCCTTCGCCTTTCGGGAGTCGTATTCGATTCTTACGATGGAGATGCCCTCCGTGTTTCCCGCGATTTCGATGGGAGAAAGGACGGAGAGCAGCTTGTTCAGTTGAATTGACATGCTTTCAATATACCTCAATTCAGCATTTAATCAATATAGGTGTGTCCCATCAGCTCGATGGAAACTTTTGCCAGCACCTCAAGGGAATCCACGAAACGGGGATCGCCTGAGAGGGATTTTTTCAGCAGCGAAAGCTCCGTGCATCCGAGGATGGCGTAGTCGCAGCCATCGTCAAAGAGGGGATTGGCGGCGGCATACAGCTTTTCGGGCGGGGGGATGACCCCTTTCTTCACGTCGCCGTAGATGATATCCATAAGAATGGCTTTTCCTTCCTTGTCGGGAACCTGCCATGCGATGCCGTGCTTTTCTAAAACGTCCTGATAGGAGCCCGAGGCAATGGTGCCGTCCGTGGCAAGAATGCAGACCTTTTTCGCACCCATGTTCTTCAGATGAAGCGCCGTTTCTTCAATGATGCTGGGGACGGGTACGTTCACGCTCCGTCTGACCTCGTCGATAAAGTAGTGGGCGGTGTTGCAGGGGATCACAATGGCGGTGGCGCCGTAGGTCTCGAGAGAACGGGCGTCCTCCACCATATAGGGAAGGGGGCTGTCCGTGCTTTTGCCGAGGATAAAATCCGTCCGATCCGGTGTGGTGGCACGGCTGGAGAGGATCATGTCAATGTGATCCTGATCCCGTTCCGCCTTGGTGTGCTGGGTGACAAGCTCATAGAAATACGCGCTCGACATCGGCCCCAGCCCACCGATCACGCCCAGCAGTTTTCTTTTTTTCTGCAACAAATTGATGTTTGCGGGGAAAACTTTTTTACAAAAAAGCTTTTCCCCGCGCCCCTTTCAAAAAATTTTAAACAATTATAAAATATAGTTTGGCTTTATTTGTTGTTCTCCGATTTGGGGTAGTATTTTTTGTACTTTCCCTTTTGTCTGCGGAGCTGTTCTGCCACGCAGATGAAGCGGAGGGGATTCCACATGAGGTCGGGCTTATACCAAAGGGAGGCTTTCTCCTTCTTTGCTTTGGAGAGTGCCTTGGCTTTGGCAACCAGCGCCTTGTCTTCGGTGTAAGTATAGGCAACGGAACGGGGAACCAGATGCCAGAACACTTCATTCTCGCACCGTTCGCAGTCGTCACCTTCGGATTCGTAGACTTCAGCCGCAAGTCGTGCAAGGTTGATTCCCGCGGCGGTTACGTAGAAATTGCTCCGTCCCTGACGAAGATTGATCTCAAACACACGGAAATCCGTACCCGCGGGGTCGTTTCCGTTCAGCTTGATGTCGAAGTTGGAGAAGCCTGTGTAGCCGATGGATTCCAGCATATCCTTGATCTTTTCCGCAATGGGAAGGGTGGAGACAGGCTCCGTGACAATAGCGGCGTGATTGCCCAGCCCCTTGGGAGTGTGCTCTTCCAGCATGGTGTGACCGAGGCACATGGCGCGAACCTTGCCGTTCCTGTCGGAGAACGCGGTGAATACACGCATATTGGAGTCGCCGCCCTCGATCATTTCCTGAAGAATCATCTTTTCGGGATATCCTGCGGCGTAGATGTCGGCGATGATCTTTTCCGCCTCCGCGGGATCCTTTGCCACGTAGACCTTCTTCATGCCGTCGAAGGGATGCTTCCAATAATCCACGCTGGAGGAGGGCTTTACAATGATGGGGTAATCAAAGCCAAGCTCGGCGGCAGACAGCTTATCGGTAGGCTCGGTGAGAACCACGGTTTTCGGATAGGGAATGCCGAACGTTTCGCAGGTTTCGTAAAATTCCGCCTTCTTGGAGATGGAAGTGAGCAGATGCTCGGGGGGATAGGGGGTGATGAAATCGGATAGCGCCTCGCGATTGCGGATGATCATTGCCGCATAATCGTCGGTGCATCCGAACAGGATCATTTTCTCCCCGAGATGGGCATCGGCAAAGCGGTGGAGGGTGTCAAGCATGACCTCGTCGTTGTCAATTTCAGGGACAATGGTAAAATGGATCAGCTTGGAATATTTGGTAGCGGAGATGGC
>JAZQUQ010000299.1:0-3343 GCA_045631365.1 Eubacteriales bacterium
CCTTGCCCCACAGAACGACATGGCTACGATCCGACTTGGTGCGGGTAGTACCCGCTTCCATGCTCGGCACTTCTTCAGCTTTGGTATGAAGATAACCCACGAGGGTGCGGGTAGTACCCGCTTCCATGCTCGGCATTTCTTCAGCTTTGGCTTGAAGATAACCCACGAGGGTGGAGTGAGCCGAGGTTTGGCTGCACAAAGAATAGTTTTTACATATTTTGGCGGACTCTCCCCTCGAGGGATGTCGTCAGATTTACACGAAAGAAAAGACGAGTATGGGTCCGGCACTGCCGGCGGGGTTTGGGGCAGAACCCCATATAGTTTAGGAGTTAGTTATGACAAAAATTGCGGTTTTTGTTTCGGGCGGCGGAACCAATTTGCAGGCGCTCATTGATGCGGCGGAGGCAGGGAAGATCCCTCACGGGGAGATTGCTCTTGTGTTGTCGTCGTCTCCCACGGCGTATGCGTTGGAGAGAGCGAAGAAGCACGGAATTCCTTCCGTTGTGGTATCCCGAAAGGAACATCCCGAGGATTTTGAGGCACGGATTGTGTCCGAGCTTGAGAAGAACGGCATTGACATGATCGTTCTTGCGGGATTCATGAGCATTCTTTCCGCGGAATTCACCGAAAAGTACGAAAACAGAATCATCAACGTCCATCCTTCGCTGATTCCTTCCTTCTGCGGCAAGGGATTTTACGGGCTCCGGGTTCACGAGGCGGCTCTTGAGTATGGCGTAAAGGTAACGGGAGCAACGGTACACTTTGTGAACAGTATTCCCGACGGCGGCAAGATCATCCTTCAGAAGGCGGTTGCCATTGAAGAAGGGGACACCCCCGAGGTTCTTCAGCGCAGAGTCATGGAAGAGGCAGAATGGAAGATTCTCCCCGAGGCCTGTGAGATCGTGGCAAAGGCGCTGGCCGACAACAAATAATTCTACAGAATGAGGATATAATAATGAAAATTTCAACCATTACAGAGGAACTGAACTCCCTTGCTTATCACGGCAGAGGTATTATCATCGGTAAGAGTGCGGACGGCAAGAAGGCTGTTACCGCATACTTTATCATGGGCAGAAGTGAAAACAGCCGCAACCGTGTGTTTGTTCTCGAAGGCGACGCGATGCGTACCAAGGCGTTCGACGAGAGCAAGATGACCGACCCCCATCTGATTATTTACTATCCCGTTCGTGTTCTCGGCAACAAGACCATCGTGACAAACGGTGACCAGACCGATACCATCTACGATCTCATGGATAAGCAGATGACCTTTGAACAGGCGCTCCGTACCCGCGAATTCGAGGACGACAAGCCTAACTTCACCCCCCGTATTTCCGGTATCATTCACCGCGAAAACGGCGATATGAACTTCGCTATGTCCATTCTGAAGAGCGCAGAGGGCGACGACAGCTCCTGCGAAAGATTC
Source organism: Eubacteriales bacterium (assembly GCA_045631365.1). Classification (GTDB taxonomy): domain Bacteria; phylum Bacillota; class Clostridia; order Oscillospirales; family CAG-272; genus UMGS1696. The sequence continues at coordinate 1,424 of JAZQUQ010000299.1, forward strand.
ACCTATGCATATTCCAACCCCAAGGCAGGTAAGGCAAAGTTCATCCACACCTACAACTGCGACGGCAATCCTCTCCCTTCCTTCGAAGGAGAACCCAAGACCCTCGAGCTTCCCGATCTGGATATCGATGCGCTCACTGACCTGATCTGGAAGAATCTGAACGAAGATAATAAGGTTTCTCTGTTTGTTCGCACCATCGACATCGCAACAGGCGAGACCGAAACAAGAGTTGTAAACAAGAACGCGTGAGGTATAGAAAATGAACGAATTTGAACTGAAATACGGCTGTAACCCCAACCAGAAGCCTTCCAGAATCTTCATGAAGGACGGAAGCGAGCTTCCCATTACCGTTCTCAACGGTCGCCCCGGCTATATCAACTTCCTTGACGCATTCAACTCCTGGCAGCTTGTAAAAGAGCTGAAGGAAGCTCTCGGTATGCCCGCAGCAACCTCTTTCAAGCACGTTTCTCCCACCTCCGCTGCCGTTGGTCTCCCCCTCGATGCAGGTTTGAAGAAGGCTTGCTTCGTTGAGGATATCGAAGGCCTTGACGAATCTCCCCTTGCTTGCGCTTACGTTCGTGCAAGAGGTACAGACCGTCTCTGCTCCTTCGGTGACTGGGTGGCTCTCTCCGACGTTTGCGACGTAACCACCGCAAAGCTCATCGCAAGAGAAGTTTCCGACGGTATCATCGCTCCCGGATACGAACCCGAAGCACTTGAAATCCTCAAGAGCAAGAGAAAGGGTGGATATAATATTGTTGAAATCGATCCCAACTACATCCCCGCGCCCATCGAGACAAAGGACGTGTTCGGTATCACCTTCGAGCAGGGAAGAAACGAGTTCAAGATCGGCAATCACCTTCTCGAAAACGTGGTAACAGCCAACAAGAACCTTCCCGAATCCGCAAAGCGTGACCTGATCGTTGCGCTGATCACTCTGAAGTACACCCAGTCCAACTCCGTATGCTATGCATACAACGGACAGGCAATCGGTGTGGGCGCAGGCCAGCAGAGCCGTATCCATTGTACAAGACTGGCAGGAACCAAGGCAGATACATGGCTCCTCCGTCAGCATCCGAAGACTCTCGCTCTTCCTTTCCTCCCCACCATGGGCAGACCCGAGCGTGACAACGTCATCGACGGCTACATCAACGGAAACGAAGAAGATGTATGCGCAGACGGCATCTGGCAGAACTACTTCACCGAGCAGCCCGCACCTCTCACCGCAGAGGACAAGCGCGTATGGCTGGACAGCTTCACCGACGTTGCTCTCGCATCCGACGCATTCTTCCCCTTTGCAGACAATATTAAGAGAGCATACATGTCCGGTGTTAAATACGTAGCGCAGCCCGGTGGCTCCATTCGTGATGACCTTGTTATCGCAGAATGTGATAAAAATGATATGGTCATGGCATTCACGGGAATGCGACTTTTCCACCATTAATTCAAAAGCTCCCACAACCGTGGGAGCTTTTTTAGTGCAGAGTGTAAAATCATGTATTATTTCGTTAACTCCTGATATTATAAATTTCTCATATACTTTGATCCTCTGCCGTCACCGATTTTCTTAACCTTTCCCGCTCTTACCATTTCACCTAAAACGGCTTCAACGGTAGTGGGGCTTACGTCGGGCAGAATTTTGCAAATATCCGATTTAGATATAGGAATCAAGCTGTTTAGCACCGTTGCTTCCACACGGCTCTTTTTCGAAATCTTCTTGCCATTCACAACTGCAAAACGCTTGTCAAGTTCCTTATAGCACATATAAAGCGTGGAAAGAAAGTTCTCAATAAAAGGAAAATAATCGTTTTCATTAGTTTCCCAACCGTCCGAGGACTGCTTCAACGCTTCGTAATAAAAGCCCTTATAATTGTTGATCTGTTCCTCAAAGGAAACGTATTTGCCCGCGTCAAATCCATT
>JAZQUQ010000300.1:0-6012 GCA_045631365.1 Eubacteriales bacterium
CGGCAACGTGGTCATGCGGCGCATGGTGGAGAAACACGGTTTCAAGGAATGCGGCACCATCTACCTGGCAAACGGCGACGAGCGAGTGGGATATGAATATGTGATTTAAGAAAAGACAAGCCGAGGCAAAAGGTTCTTTGAAAAGGACTCTGACACCTCGGCTGATTTTTACGGTTTTGTAAAGCGGCGCTATACTTTTGGTGTCAAAACAGGTTCTTTTTAAATGACAATCAGCGGTGTATAATAAAAGTACAAAAGCGCTTTTGAATCTATTTTTTGGAGAATAAACGATGTCAATCGGAACAACAATCAAAACCTTACGCAGGGCAAAGGAATTGACCCAGGAGCAGCTTGCGGAATACCTTGGAATCACGCCGAAATCCGTGTCCCAGTGGGAGTGCGACCGAACCGCACCGGATATTTCACAGCTCCCCATGCTTGCCTACGTTCTGAACACCACCACCGACGAGCTTCTTGGGGTGGATATCATGAAAGCGGAGGAGGAGATCACAAACATCATCGAAAATCAGAAGACCCCCTATGCCGCAGGAGATTTCGGGAAATGTGCGGCTCTTCTCCGTGAGGGATTGAAGCGGTATCCTCGTTCCTACCGTCTGATGGAAAAGCTGGCGCATAATCTCAGTTGTCTGTGCGGTCATGACGAAGAGGTGGTTTCCCTCTGCGAAAAAGTGATTGCGGAATGCACGGACAACGATACTCGGGACGCCGCATTCCAGACTCTGATTTATCAGCACAGCGGTGAGGGGCGGAAGGTTGAGGCGATCAAGTGGGCGAAGAAAATGTCCCATATGTGGGTGTCACAGGAGGAAATGATGACCACTTTGCTGGACGGAGAAGAAAGAGTCAAGGCTTGGGTGGAATACATCAAATTCTGTTCCGACAGAGTGATGAGGGGGCTGAACGACCTTGCAAAGAACGACCTTTTCACCGCAGAGGACAAAATTGCTATTGCAAAGCAGTCTGCGGCGATTCTTGAAGCCCTGTACCCCGATGGGGATTACCATTATTCTGCGTGCTTCGGACAAAGAGCTTACAGAAGAATGGCGGAGCTTTACGCAGAGCAGGGCAAGGCAGAGGAAACCCTTGCTGCACTTGAAAAATGGTGTGAGATGTCCATCCATTTTGACACTTACTCCGAGGATGCGGCGAATACGTCCCCCGCTTTCCGAGGCTATGTGGACGGCGGCTGGATCCCCGACCCCAACGGAAACCGATGCAAATTCACATTGGAGTGGATTTTCTCCGATCCGCGGTATGATTTTGTCCGTGACACCGAACGGTACAAGGCGATTGCCGAAAAGCTGAACGAATTTGCAAAATAAACAACAAACCGAGGCATAAAACCCCTTTGGAGGGATTCTGCCTCGGTTATGTTTTTTGAGGTTTATCCGATGTATTCAAGCTCTCCTTTTTGGGGATACATAAGAACCGCCCTGCCGTCATATCATGAAACAACAATAGGCGGAGGTGCTTTTATGATATCTAAATCCATCATCAATTACGTTGTGTTTTCCTTTCTTTTCCTTACCGCCGTGATGTTTGTGGGGGGGCAGACCGCGCGGTATTTTTCGTCCTTTGAAGCAGAAGAGGCTGCTGTTGTGGGGGAGAGTGAATCATCCCCCGCGGTGATCATCGATCCCGGTCACGGCGGGGAGGACGGAGGTGCGGTTGGGGCGGACGGAACCTTGGAAAAACACCTGAATTTAGCGGTTTCCGAAAATGTCCGCGATATTTTTGCCCTTTTCGGAATCCCTGTGGCTATGACGCGGGAAGAGGATCATATGCTGTACGATTATTACTGCGATTTGGATGACTATACGGGAAAGATGAAAACCTACGACCTCAAAAACCGTCTGAAAATGGCGGAGGGAAGCGGGGCGCAGTTGTTCCTCGGCATCCACATGAACAAGTTCCCCCAGACACAGTACAGCGGGCTTCAGGTGTACTATTCCCCCAATCGGAGCGAGAGCGAATCGGCGGCTTCCCTGATCCGTACCTATGCAAAAAACTTCCTTCAGCCCGAAAACAACCGCGAAATCAAGAAAGCGACCTCGTCCATCTACATTCTTCACCGCATTACCATGCCTGCCGTCCTTGTGGAATGCGGATTTCTTTCCAACGAAGGGGAGTGTGCGCTTTTGAATACGCCCGAATACCGTTTGCGGACAGCGGCGGTGATTGCGGCGGCGGGGATGGAGTGGCTGGTGTCTGCGGGGGGATGAAGGTGGATGTGGTACCGAGGGGATTTTTACGTGGGATCAGAAAAAGATATTGCAAAAAAACGCGTAATTTGGTATAATATGCGGAGATGGGTTGAAAGGGGGAGCTTTTGTGAAAAGGTTCCCCCATCAATTTATAACCGTTCATCCTAAAACATTTGTACTCGGAGGTTAAAGTGGAGGAAACCAAAAAACGAAAGCGAAATATGGTGAAGATTTGCCTTCTGTGCTGTCTCGCCTATTTTGCGGGGTATCTGACCCGAATCGACTATGCGGCGGTCCTTGTGGAGATCATTGACGATCTTCAGGTGACCAAGGACACGGCAAGCATTGCGGTGACGGGCAGCTTTATTACATATGCCATCGGGCTTTTGGTGAGCGGATGGATCGGGGACCGAATCGCACCCCGAACGCTGATTGCCGTAGGGCTGACCGGTACATCGCTGATCAATCTTCTGATGCCGCTGATGCCCAATATTACTCTGATGACCGCGTTCTGGTGCTTCAACGGGTTCTTTCAGTCCATGCTTTGGCCGCCCATTGTGCGGATTATGGCGGAGCATCTGGATTTCGACGGATTCTACGCCAAGGCCATCGTCTACGTTTCCTCTGCGACCTCGGTGGCTACGATTTTTGTCCGATGCTTCCTTGCTCCCGTTACGGTGTACCTTTCGGGATGGCGTCCCGTCTTTCTGATGTGCGGCGGTGCGGGGGCGGTCATCGTTTTTCTGTGGCTGTTCGGCACAAAGAGCATGAAGGGGGAGGGAAAATCCAAGGTTTCTCACTCCGCGAGCTCCGACGGGGAGCAGAACCGAGGCGTAAGCGTGAAAACCCTTGCGTTGTCGGGAATGTTTCTCTTTATGATCGGCATCATTCTGCAGGGAATGCTGAAGGACGGCATTGACACGTGGATGCCCACCTACATCAGCGAGGTGTTCGGACTTGGAAATTCCGTTTCCATTCTGACCTCGGGAATTCTCCCCGTGTTCAGCATTTTCAGCGTTTCCGTTGCCACCGTGCTGTACGGAAAAATCGGGAACGAGCTGAAAACCGCCGCGCTTCTTTTCGGTATTGCCATGGGGATGTCCCTTGTGATCCTGCCGTTTTTCAAGACAAGCGTGGTGATTACCGCATTGCTGATGGCGGTCGTTACGGGATGTATGCACGGCATCAACCTGATGCTCATCAGCCGCGTGCCGAGGGCATTCAAGAAATACGGCAAGGTCTCCACGGTTTCGGGTGCGCTGAACGCCTCTTCTTACCTTGGAAGTGCCCTGTCCACCTACGGATTTGCCCGTTTTTCGGAGATGTACGGATGGTATTTCATCCTCCTCAGCTGGGCGGTGATTGCGGCAATCGGTACGGTAGTCTGTGCCGCCTGCATCCGCCGTTGGGGACGGTTTATGAAGGAATAACAAAACGGTTTTGGTTGGAGTTTGTCCGATCAAAACCGTTTTTTTCTGTTTATTCCAAATACCAAAGGTATTTCATACCGCAGGTATTTAATACTGCGGGTATTGAATATAAATTTCCATTCTGTTATAAAGGGGGATGGACAGAGGGTTGAGGTCAAGGCCTTCATTCTGGGCGCCTTGCAGCATATCCTCGTCGATCAGATGGATCGAGTATGTCCAATCGGTACCGACAATTCTTGTGCTGTTAATATAGATCTGTTCATCAATAAAGTCAGTAAAGACGGTGTCTGCTCCGTACTCATCCTTAAGACGTGACAGCGACTCAGGAGGAGACAGCTCATCGTCGGGAAGCTGTAACATTTCCGATAGGCTGTTCAGGATGGAAACGAAGTCGTTATACGTTACGTTCGGAACGGTGACAATCATACAGGGATCGAACATTACGTCGCTTCCGTCACCGATATAACTGTACCACGTACCGAGCATAGCATTTTCCTCGGCGACTATATTTTCGGAGTCTTCTTTTATTCTGCCATTATAATCAACAAAGCAAGCATATCCCCCAAAGGTGGAGTTTATGCTTTGCGCTTCAAAGGAAGAAGACTGCGCCCCATAGCGACCAAAACTTGAAGCGTTTACTTTGAATACTGCGCTTTTGTCAAAGTCCAGAAGTTCATCTTTTGTAATATATTCCTTTCCGTCGCCTCCGTCAATTCTCCAATCGAGGGCGATAAATCCCATAATATCAACCGAATTTACGGAATCGGGTGTAAGCTCCGAGTCTTCCGACTCCTGAATATCGCCTGATGCAGTTTCTTCTGTTGACTCAGCTTCGGGTTCGGTTTCCACGAGTTCGGTTTCTTCGATTTCGGTTTCTGCGGGCACAACAGGGGCGTCTTCTCCGAGGGTGCAAGCACCAAGTGTAAGGGCGAGAGACATTGTAAGTAATGTCAAAAGGAATGTTTTTTGCATGATGTCTTCTCCTTATGTAATATTAAATTGATTGAACCGCTTTACTCAAACCGAATCCCAGCAAGGGCGCGGATTTTATCCATCACAGCAAGGGTATTGACGGAATGGCGCATATACCCGTGATCCACTTCTCCCGTGCGGACGAGGCGTACGAATTCTTCCGTTTCGAAATCCATATTGCTTTCGCGGGATTCAAAGGAGAGGGATTCTGCGTCCTTTCCGCGGAGACGGAGGGTAACTTCCGCAGGGACGGACAGGCGGTCGATCATCATGCCGCCGCCCTCGCCGAGGATGACGCTTGGCTGAACGGAGTCTGCAATCTTGGAATAGAGGATTTCCGCCGTAAAGTCGCCGTAGGGGAGAAGGACGGTACCCATTCCCTCAAAGCCGTTTGCAAGCATAACGGATTTTGCGGAAATTCCTTCAAAATCGGGGAGCCCGAACAGCATGATGCAGGTGTGAAGGGCGTATACGCCGATATCCATGAGGGCGGCGTTGCCCAACTTGGGGTTGAAGGCGTTCATGATCTCGCCGTTCTTGAATTTGTCGTAACGGGAGGAGTATTGGCAGTATTCAAACCGTGCGTAACGGAGGGTGCCGAGGGAGGGGAGCGCTTCCTTCACCGCGCGGAAAGCGGGATCGAAGGCGGGACGCATGGCTTCCAGAAGAACGACCCCTTTTTCCTTCGCCTTGGCGATCATGGCGGAAAGGTCGCGGGAGTCGGTGGCGATGGGCTTTTCACAGAGGACGTGCTTACCGTGCTCCATGGCAGCCATGGCTTGCGCGAAGTGGCAGGAGTTGGGGCTTGCGATATAAACCGCATCGATATCGGAGGAGAAAAACGCCTCGAGGTCGGTGTAAACGTGGGGGATGCCGTGCTTGGCGGCGAATTCATTGCCCCGTTCGGCGGTACGGGAGCAGAGGGCGTGGTTTACGATGCCGCCCACGCGGTTGACGCTTTCGCAAAGCCAGTCGGAGACAAAATTGGAGCCGATAATGCCGAGCTTGATCATAGGAAACTCCTTATCAAAGGTTTTTGTTTAAGTATATCATGTTTTGACGGATTTTACAAGATGGGAACGAAAAACCCGAGTAAATCGGTGCGACTCACTCGGGTTGGTGATCGGATTAACCAAAGAGGGGGAACAGATCGGGAAGCATGCTGTGCTGGAACAGAAGCACTGCATCGGAGATGTCAACCGTTCCGTCTCCGGTGAAGTCAATATTTCCTGTGTAGGGGATGGGGAACAAATCGGGGATCATGCTGTGCTGGAACAGAAGCACTGCATCGGAGATGTCGAGAACATTGTCACCGGAGATGTCGCCGATGAGAGCAGGTTCAGCAGGATCTGTCTCGGGGGATTCGGGATCAGTGAGTTCTCCAT
>JAZQUQ010000301.1:0-3764 GCA_045631365.1 Eubacteriales bacterium
CGCACGGTGCCGTCCTCCTTGAGCACGGTAACCTTTGACTTGTGTCCGTTTTCGTCATACTCATATTCAAGAACATCGTCCACCTGTCCGTCAGACCAATATCCGGTTTCGCGGATAAGCTTATCTTTTGAATCATATTCAAAAACAGCCCAGTATCTCAGACCTCCGTCCGCAGAATAGTAGGATATCTTTACGACCTTCCCTCCGCGAGATTCACGAACCTCATATGTGCCGTCACTAGCTGTCACGGTCTCGGTGGTGATCTCTTCTTTTTCCGCATCGCCGGTTACAGCATCGGAAATAGCGATCGTATCTTCGGTGGATGTGGGATCATCATTCTTTACTTCGCATGAGCTCATTGCAAGAAGTGCCATGAGAATAAGTGTAAGTGCTATTGTCTTTTTCATTTTTGTCTTCCTTGATCTTGATTTACTTACGGCAATATTTTATCGCCGTATTTTACAATATTGTAGCACGGAAGTATCCCTAAGTCAAGAAAAATCCCCCACAAATTCCCCGAAACCCCTTGCAGTACAGGGGATTATATGGTACAATTTTTATAACAGTCTGAAACACAGACAAATTACGAAACTGAGGTATATACCAATGAAAAAGATTAGACTTGGCCTTATCGGCCTTGGCGGTATGGGTGGTCACCACTACGGCAGCCACGTTAACAACCCCGATGTTGAGCTTGTTGCAGTTTGTGACATCGTTCCCGAGAAGGTTGAGAGCTGCCTGAAGACTTGGGCTGATCGCGGATGCGAGACCAAGGGATTCACCGATTTCAAGGAAATGATCGACACCATGGAGCTTGATGCAGTTGATATCTGTACTCCTAACAACTTCCACTCCATCATCGCAGTTTACGCGTTTGAGCACGGTCCCCACGTATTCTCCGAGAAGCCCGATGCAGTAAGCGTTGAAGAGGCTCTCAAGATGAAGGAAGCATCAGAGAAGGCGGGCAAGGTTCTCATGGTTATGAGAAACAACCGTTACTACTCCAACTCCAAGTACCTTAAGGAGTTCATCAAGAACGGCGGAGCAGGCGACATCTACTGCGGACGTTGCGGATGGATCCGTCGTCGCGGAATCCCCGGTAAGGGTGGCTGGTTCACCACCAAGGCACAGTCCGGCGGCGGTCCCCTCATCGACCTGGGCGTTCACCTGATCGACCTTTCCATGTGGTTCATGGGCAATCCCAAGCCCGTTTCCGTTTCCGGATGCACCTTCTCCAAGTTCGCGGACAACGATGCAAAGGCTGACTCCGTTCACTCTGCATTCGGTGAAGCGGCAGATGACGGTATCTTCGACGTAGAAGACCTTGCAATGGGCTTCGTTCGCTTCGACAACGGTGCTTGTCTCCAGATCGAATTCAGCTGGGCTTCCAATATCGAAGAAGAAAAGCTGTTCGTTGAACTCCGCGGTACCAAGGCGGGTATCTCTTGGAGCGATGCCGGTGTTGGCATCTGGACCGAAGACGAAAACGGGGGGCTTGCCGACATCCGTCCCAAGTTCCACGACAACGGCAACGGTCACGCAAGAGCGCTGGAGCATTTCTCCAGAGAAGTTCTTGACGGCGCTCCCATGGACTACGTTCCCGAACAGGGCGTGAACATGATCAAGCTCCTCAGCGCAATCTATGAATCCGCAAAGACCGGTCGCGAAGTTGTTCTGGACTAAATTTCTAAATCAAATATACTAAGGGGGAAGAGGGACTTTTTGGAAAAGTTCCTCTTCCCCCTTCCCCCCATCAACTCAAAAACTTTTGGACAAATTTTTCGAGTTATGTATTTGTGATGGGGTGTTTCTTTTTTTCAGCAGAACCATGGTGCCGTAGACTCCAAAATAAACGGCGAAGGCTGCTGCATCGGGAACGGACAGAATGTTCCGCAAAATATTCACCAACAGAATCACGACGGCACATTCCGCTGACGGCAACAAAAAGTAGCGGAGTGTGCTTTGTTTTTGCCCAACCAATTTCACCATACGGCGGATGCTTGCGGCAAGGTTCATGATCTCGCAGACCCACACGGTCACCACGTAACCGTAGATTCCCATCACGGGGGTCAGCAGTACCACGAGGATCAGACTTATCACCGCATCGGCTGTGTTGACCTTCATAATATAGACCTGCTCTCCAAGCCCCTTCAGAATGGCGTCGCAGGCGGTATCCAGATACATAAACGGGACGAGAAGCCCCATAACGCGGATGAACTGCCCCACTTCCCCGTTTTGGTAGAACATCATCCCGAGAGAATCCGCGAAGGTGACGAACAGACCGGCTGCCCCCACGGAACAGACCGCCGTGCAGTCGAACACACGGTGTGCGATGTGCTGCACCCGCTTCAGCTCCCCTTTGGCAGCGGATTCCGTGATCTCGGGGATCAGCAATCCCGTAAAAGAGCCGATGACGGCGTAGGGGAACATGATCAGCGGAAACGCCATCCCCTGCAGAACTCCGTAAGATGCCAGCGCCGCGCTTTGGGACACCCCCGTTTTCTGCAGTCCCCACGGAATGGCAAGATGCTCGGCGGTGGTCAGCCCCTGTCGGAGATAGCTCCCTACCGCAATGGGAAAGGATATCCCCCACGCGTGACGGAAGCGGGTATCGAGGCGTTTGCCCGTTCCCTTCCCCTTCGGTTTTCCGTCGGCGGGATGCTTGGAATCCGTGCAGTAGAGGACGATGCACATCACCATGGACCACGACTCCGCTAAAGCACTTCCCCCAACGACCGCTACACAGGCATATTCCACGGAATGAAAGGGTGTGACCAGCACAAGGGCGGTGGTGGTCACGAGGATTTTGACAAACTGCTCCGTGACGGAGATGACGGCGTGTTTGTACACCTTGCGGATCCCCGTGAAATACCCCGCGATGGCTGAAGACAGCGAAATGGGCGGAAGGCTGACCGAAAGAACCTTCAAGGAAAGCACGGTTCTGGGATCATGAAGAAGGTGTTCTCCGATGAAATCCGCGGAGGAAAACAGCACCGCCCCCGTCAGCACGCCGAACAGTCCGCTGTAGAGGCAAACGGAGCGACAGACACGGTTCATGGAGTACCGATAATCCTCTTTGGAGGCATTTTGTTCCTCCAGAAGAGCGCATTTCTCCGCCGTCAGCCTCACCGATGCCAGATTGACCGAAGAGGTTGCCACGGTAACGGCAAAACCGTAGACGCTCATGACGAGGGTGAAAAGCCCCATGCTCTCCGCCCCGATTTTCCCCGTTACGTAAGCGTTGAAGCTGACCGCCGCCCCACGGAGAAGCATACTGACCACGGACAGCAGGATCGCGTTGCTGAAAAAGGTTCGTGTTCGGTTCAAAAAAATCCCCCCATCATGCCGGATTCATCCAAGCATATGCGGGGGGGAGATTTTTTATTCGGTTTATCGTCGAGGGTTTACCGTCTCAGCATCCGCTGAAGGACGCTGTCGGTGTGGGCGTAGAGAACCTCAAAATCCTCCGCTGTGATGGGAGAAAAAAGATTCCACGTCTTTTCCGCCAATGCCGCAAGACGGGGGCGAATCAGATCGAACTCTTCCCTTGCACTTTCCTCGTTGGAAGGCAGCGGAACGGTTCTGTCCCCCCACACGCAAAGCTGACCGCCGATGACCTTGCTGTCTTCGGGAACCGCAATGGGGGTCTCATAAGCGGGAGATTTCGGGGAGATACCCCGCCACGTAAAGATATTCCAATTGAGGATATCCTCCACGGGCCAATGGGGACCGTGGGAAAGGACGTACAGCGGAACCCATGAAGT
>JAZQUQ010000302.1:0-10772 GCA_045631365.1 Eubacteriales bacterium
TGTTATCAGGTCTTGTCTTCCTAAGACCGCTTGGCCTCCGACTTTACCGTGTCACAGTTTGTGCATTTGCATCTTCACAGCGAATACAGCTTGCTTGACGGCGCCTGCCGTGTCCGCGATATTCCCCGAAAGGCAAAGGAAATGGGGCATACCGCCGCCGCTATCACCGACCACGGTGCCATGTACGGTGCGGTCGCCTTCAGCAAAGCCTGCAAAGCGGAGGGAATCAAGCCCATTATCGGCTGCGAGGTCTATCTTGCCCGCCGTTCCATGTACGACAAGGACCGCGATCTTGATGGAAAGAGCTGCCACCTTGTTCTCCTTTGTAAAAACGAAACGGGCTACCGCAACCTTTGTTATCTTGTCTCCAAAGCCTTTACCGACGGTTTTTACTCCAAGCCGAGAATCGATCTCGATCTTCTGAAGAATCATTCCGAAGGACTCATCGCCCTCTCCGCCTGCCTTGCGGGATTTATCCCCCGTGCCATCCTTGCGGGTGAGTACGACAAAGCAGAAGAACACGCCCGCATGATGCAGGAAATTTTCGGCGAAGGGAATTTTTATCTTGAGATACAAGACCACGGTTTAAGCGACGACGAAACGGTGAACCGCGGTATCCGTGTCATCTCGAGCCACACGGGAATTCCCATGGTCGCCACCAACGACGTACATTACCTCGAAAAAAAGGATGCAGAAACCCAAGCCATCCTCCTGTGCGTCCAGACCAACAACGTCATCACCGACGGCCGTCCCATCGGATTTGAGACGGACGAATTTTACTATAAATCCACCGAAGAGATGGAGGAGCTTTTTGCCGATTACACGGATGCCTGCGCCAACACGGCGAAAATTGCGGAACTCTGCAATTTCGATTTTGTCCTCGGCGAAACCAAGCTCCCCCGATACCGCCCCGAAAATGGCATGGATCCATCGGAATATCTCCGTTTCCTTGCCAAAGAAGGGCTGGAAAGCCGTATTGCAAGAGGGCACATTGTCCTTGACGGCACCAACACAAGAGAGGTCTACGAAGAGCGGATGGACTACGAGCTTTCCGTGATCTCCAAAATGGGGTACAGCGAATACTACCTCATCGTGTGGGACTTCGTCAACGCTTCCAAAAGCAAGGGTATCCCCGTCGGCCCCGGAAGAGGCTCCGGTGCGGGCAGTATCGTTGCGTATCTCATCGGTATCACCGATATTGATTCCATCAAATTCCATCTCCTCTTCGAGCGATTCCTCAATCCCGAGCGCGTCAGCATGCCCGACTTCGATATCGACTTCTGCTACGATCGACGGGATGAAGCTATCGCTTATGTAAGACAGAAATACGGGGAAGACCATACCGCACAGATCATCACCTTCGGTACCCTTGCCGCCCGTGCAGCGGTAAAGGATGTGGGACGCGCCCTCGGCATGTCCATTCCCGAGGTGGACGCGGTCACCAATCTGATCCCCAGAGAGTTGAATATTACCCTTGAAAAAGCACTTCAGAATAAGGATTTACGGGAAATGTACAACGACGATCCAAAGGTAAAGCGCCTGATTGACACCGCTTCCGCTTTGGAGGGAATGCCCCGTCACGCCTCCACCCATGCGGCAGGCGTAGTGATCACCGAGCATCCCGTCACTTCCTACGTTCCCGTGGCAACCAACGGCGGCGTCACCGTGACCCAATACGATATGGACACAGTTGCGGAACTGGGGCTTCTGAAGTTCGACTTCCTCGCACTTCGGTATCTCACCATTATCAATCATGCGGAACTGCAGATCAGAGAGGCTGACCCTTCCTTTGATATCACCAAAATCCCCATGGACGATGCCAAATCCTACGACACCATCTGCCGAGGAAGCACGGACGGCATATTCCAGCTGGAATCGGGCGGAATCCGACAGATGCTGATGCAGCTGAAGCCTCGGTGTCTCGACGATATTATCGCCTCCATTGCGCTGTACCGACCGGGTCCCATGGATTCTATCCCCAAGTATATCGAAGCACGGCACGATCCGTCAAAAATCAGCTACTGCACCCCAAAGCTTGCCCCGATTCTGCACGTAACCTATGGCTGCATCGTGTATCAAGAGCAGGTGATGCAGATTTTCCGTGAAATCGCGGGATATTCCTTCGGTCATGCAGACGTGGTTCGCCGTGCCATCTCCAAAAAGAAGCAGGGTGTCCTCGACGGGGAACGGGAAGCCTTCCTCAAAGGGGCCGTGGAACGGGGTATTTCAGAATCCGATGCGGCAGATCTGTTTGAAGATATCGTCAGCTTCGCAAACTACGCCTTCAACAAAAGCCACGCGGCTGCCTATGCGGTTCTTTCCTACCGTACGGCTTATCTAAAGACCCATTACCCCAAGGAATACATCAGCGCTCTCCTCACCTCCGTTCTCGGACAGACGGAAAAGATTACGGAATACATGGCTGACTGCCGAAAAAGGGGAATTGAGGTTCTCCCGCCCGACATCAACCACAGTTATTCGGGATTCCATGTGGAGGGCAATCACATCCGATTCGGGTTGTCCGCCCTCAAAAACGTGGGTGTCAGCTTTATCGAAACGGTCATTGCGGAACGTACCGCCAACGGATTGTTCACGGATTTCACGGATTTTGTGACCCGCATGAAGGAACTGGACATGAACAAACGGCAGCTTGAGACCTTTATCAAATCGGGTTCTCTCGACTGTCTCGGTGCAAAACGGAGTCAGATGCTTGCCGTTTACGAAGGGGCAATGGAAAAAAAGAGCAGCAATATCCCCGACGGACAGCTTGATATGTTTGCCGATTTCGGTACCGAGCTGCCCCCTCTCCCGAAAATCACCATGCCCGACATCCCCGAGGCCACAAAACGTGAGCTTCTCAACATGGAGAAGGAAAGTGCAGGAATGTATCTGACGGGGCATCTCCTTGACAGCTATTCCCGCCATCTGTCCACGCTGACTCCCGACGGGGTGGGAAACATCCTCCGTTCGGCTGATGCATCGGAAGGGGGCGAGGAAGACTATTCCACCGACTCTCCTATGTACGCGGACAAAGCGCAGGTCACCGTAGCAGGTCTGATCACCAAGCGGGTAGGGAAGACCACGAAAAACGGGGAAGAGATGGCGTTCGTCACCGTGGAGGACAAGACGGGAGAGATCGAGATTCTCTTTTTCCCCAAGCCGTTCGCCAAATTCAGCCACATTCTCCCATACGGCGGTGCCGTTATTGTTTCGGGCCGCCTCAGTATCCGAGAGGGAGAAGCGGTAAAGATCCTTGCAGACAAGGCATTACCGCTTTTGAACAATCAAAGCTTTACGGAACCGCAGGTTCAGCCTGCAGCTGAGCCTGCCAAAACCGTTCTCCCGACCGTGGTAAACAAGATTTTCCTACGTATTGACGGTGTGGATTCCAAGGAATACCGCCGTGCCATGGCGGTGATCGGTATTTTCGAGGGTGGCGTCCCCGTCATCTTCTACGATAAGCAAAGCGGAGCCTATCTGAAAGAAAATATTGTATCAACTGAGGCATCCCTTTTCGTTATCGGTGAATTAAAAGCCATTCTCGGGGAAGAAAATGTGGTAATAAAGTAAAATTCCTCCCCAAATGGGTAAATTATCAGATTGCGTTAATAGGGAATTCAAAAATAAGGCGTATAATCTATTCAACCAGAATGGACAAACCCTCTCCGCGGTGCAGCCGTGGGAAGAGATAAAGGAGTGATTCCATGCAGAATAAAACCCCCGGCAAAGCAAAGGTCAATTGGTTTGTTGAAGTTTTGAGGGTTCTCGGTATTATCGGAAAAATCCTCTTACGGCTGTTGTCATACGTGTTTAACGTCTTAATGACCGTCATGCTGATTGGCTTGATCACGGGCATTATCGTATGCTCGGTTTTTGCTATCTACATCAACAATTACCTCGATCTTGAAATCGATCCCTCGCTGATTTCTTCGGTGAACACCAATTCCACAACCAGAATCTATTACGTGGATTACGAAACCATGGAGGATCGACAGAATCGGAACGGCACCTTGGTGGAAGTAGAGGACCAGCGCCTTTACGGTACCGCCAACAGTATTTATGCCTCTTACAGCCAGTTTCCCGAAAATCTTGTCAATGCGTTTATCGCCATTGAGGACCACCGATTCCGCTCCCACAACGGCGTGGACTGGTGGACAACCGCACAGGCGGTCTTCAACTTTATATTCGGCACAGGCTCGGCGGGCGGTTCCACCATTACCCAGCAGCTGGTCAAAAACATCACCGATGAGGATGAAGTAAAGGTACAGCGAAAAGTAGAGGAAATCTTCCGCGCGCTGAATCTGGAAAAGCAGAAGAGTAAGGAAGAGATCATCGAAGCCTACCTCAATATCGTCTTTCTCGGCAACGGCTGCGAAGGCGTGCAGTCTGCGGCAAACAAGTATTTCGACAAGGACGTATCGGAGCTTTCCCTCGTGGAATGTGCCTGCCTTGCCTCCATCGTAAAAAACCCCTCCCAGTATGAACCCGTATACCACGATCAGGGCAGATACAAGGAGAACGGAACCTATGTGGAAGGCAACGCAGACCGCCGCTGGGTTGTACTTTCAGAAATGAAGCGACGCGGATTCATCACGGAAGCGGAAATGGAAGCCGCACAGGCAGAACAGCTTGATCTCAAGTATTTCCGCGAAGATGACAGCTCTTCCTCCGACGACGGTATGCTTGTCTACAGCTGGTACACAGAGTCTCTGATCGAGCAGCTGAAGGAAGACCTGATGGAGAAGTACGACATTTCCGAGCGTTCTGCCAGCCTGATGATCCTTACAGGCGGTCTCACCATCGTTACCCCCATGGATCCCGACGTTCAGGCAACCCTTGAGGAAGTCTATGAGAACGACAAGGAATATTTCCCCTCCGTCAGCGCAGGCATCCAGCCCGAGTCTGCTATGGTTGTCATGGATCCCTACACAGGAGACGTTTTGGGGCTCGTAGGCGGTCGAGGAGAAAAAACGCAGAACCTGATCACCAACCGCGCAAGTGTTGCCAGACGTCCTCCGGGCTCTTCTATCAAGCCTCTGTCCGTCTATGCCCCCGCATTGGAGGCAGGACTTATCACCTACGGCTCCGTGTTGGATGACACCCCCTATCGTTTCAACGAGTATGAGGTATCTCCCGCAACGGAATGGAACGAAGCGGTTACGGGATATAAGCTGTATCCCCACAACTACCCCGACATCTACATGGGTTTAACAACCATCAACAGCGCGGTGGAACGCTCGGTCAACACCGTTGCCATGAAGGTTCTTGACGCATACGGAATCGACCGTTCCTTCAATTTTATGAAGAAGACCCTCCACTTTGACAGTTTGGTGGAATCCTACACGAAAAGCTCCGGAGAAATTGTTACCGACAAGGGTCTTGCCTCTCTTGCACTCGGTCAGCCCAACTACGGTGTAACCGTCCTTGAGATGACATCCGCCTACTGTATGTTCCAGAATGCGGGCGTGTACAATGACCCCAAACTGTACCTTTATGTTCTTGACAGCAACGGGGAAGTCATCCTTGAAAACGACAACGATCCCCAGATCGTTCTCAGCGAGGAAACCGCCTCCATCATGACCAAAATGCTGCAGAACGTCGTAAACAACGGTACCGCTATGGGTGTCTCCCTCCGTTACACCGTTGACGTTGCGGCAAAAACCGGTACCACAAGTGCTGACTTTGACCGTTATTTTGTAGGCTACACCCCTTATTTTGTCGGCGGTGTGTGGACAGGATACGACTACAACCAGTCCCTTAGTGCGTTCGGACAAAGCCCGTCACTCATTATTTGGGACAAGGTTATGACCATCCTTCATCAAAAGTACATTGACGAAGCCGCAAATGGCGGGCAACCTCTTCGCACCTTCGAGCAGGCACCCGGTGTTGTTACCGTGGAATACTGCAAGGACTCCGGTATGCTCCCCACGGATGCATGCCGTATGGATCCCAGAGGTCACCGGATCGAAACGGGCTATTTCACCCGTGAAACGGCTCCCAAAGAGGAATGCACCACCCACGTTATTGTGAAGAGGGATACCTCCACCAATCTGATCGCCTGCCCTCAGTGTAATCCTGCCGATTGCGTCGAGGTCGCGTTGATCCGCGTGGAAGACCGAATATATCCCACAGAGGTTTATATTCAGGACGCCCAGTACACCTACCGCGAAATGGATTCCTCCGTGAAACCTTCCGGCTGGTGGGGTGTGCCGTTCTATATTCACTTGCTTGGGGAAGGAAAGTACGGCGGAAGCTCCGGCGTCACCACTCCGTATAATGCGTATTGCTATCTCCATTGCGACTATCGCCCGTGGGGAGGAAATCCTCCGGCAGAAGACAGCGGATGGGATTGGGAATCCGCACTTGGTATTGAGACGGAGGCTCCCGAAACCGTCTCACCCGAAACGGAAGCACCCGAAACGGAAGCACCCGAAACAAAGGAGACCGAACCGGAGGAAACCGAAACCGATGAGCCTGCCTCAGGTGATCCCCCTATGGAGGATGATGAGGAGACGACTCCCACGGTGGACTCCGACCTCTTCTCGGGAGACGATTGGTTCGACAACTAATCACAACCGAACGGAATAACAAAGAAAACCACCTCATAGGATGCTATGGGGTGATTTTTTATGAAGAAACACAGAAGAAAAACTTGCCATGGCGAAACGGCTTTCCTTTTCCAAACCATCGGAAGCCTTGTGGGAGCCTCCTTTCTTTGCGGTTTTGTGGGAACCCTTGTATGGATCAACGCAAGAAATGCGTGGTACGTTTCCCATTTTGCGGCATTGCCCACCTTTGCCCCGTCTCTCACTCTTTCCTACACACTGTGGCTGTTGGCATACGGCATCTTCGGGGCGGCAATTCTCCATCGCTTTCGTTTGGGAATCATGAGAGGCGGATGCGGAAAATGCGTTTTCACCGATGTAGGACTCCTCCTTTTGTCCTATTTTGTATCCTTACTGTGGCAGCCCTTCTTTTATTCCGCCTTTTTCCCGCTGATTTCCTTTTTGACCCTCCTCCTTGCGGCTGCCGCAATACTTGTTTTTTTCATACGGATTGTACGGTTTTCTCTTTGGCTTACGTTTGGGGCAATGCTGATCCTTGTGATTCAGACGTTCTTCCTTATCCTGACATGTGCGTGCCTTTGAGAGGGACAAAAAATTACGGAAAATCCGCATAACAAGCCCCCTGCGGTCATACATTGTTACAGAAATCAAAAATTGCTCGGGAGAATGATTATGGATAACAGCATCTACAAAGACATTGCGGAAAGAACAAAAGGGGACATCTACATCGGCGTTGTGGGCCCCGTCCGAACGGGAAAAAGCACTTTTATCAAACGATTCATGGAAACCATGGTAATCCCCAACATCGTGAATGATTACGACAAGGAACGGGCCCGTGACGAACTGCCTCAAAGCTCGGGTGGAAGAACCGTCATGACAACGGAACCAAAATTCATCCCCGACGAAGCGGTGAAGATTCGTCTGTCGGACAACGTGGAGCTGAAGGTGAGGATGGTGGATTGCGTTGGCTACCTTGTTCCCGAGGCCATCGGCGGGGAAGAGAACGGGGAAGTCCGCATGGTACATACTCCCTGGTCCGAATCGCCCGTCCCCTTCGACGTGGCGGCGGAAACGGGCACAAAGCGGGTAATCGCAGAGCATTCCACCATCGGGATGCTGGTAACCACGGACGGAACCATCGGGGATTTCACAAGAGATCACTACGTCGGTGCGGAAGAACGAACTGCAAAGGAATTAAGCGCCATCGGAAAGCCCTTCGCCGTGATTCTGAATTCCGCCCGTCCCGATTCCCCCGAGGCTGTTGATCTTGCCATGAAATTGGAGGAAAAATACGGTGCTCCCGTGGCTTTGGTGAACTGCCTCGAGCTGAACGGAGACGATATTTCCCACATTCTCGAAATGGTGCTGATGGAATTCCCCGTGAGGGAAGTATCGGTAAAAATGCCCGTCTGGACTTCTGTCCTTGACGGTGAACACCGTCTGATCAAGGGGATCACCGAGGTGGTGGGGAAATCCGCAGAGTCTCTCAGTAAGCTGAGTACCGTAACGGGGACATTTATCCATACAGTAAACGAGGGTCTTGGCAAAATTCTTACCTCCTATGGGGAAACGGAAGAGGAAACCTGCGCCTTTTTGGAGTTGTTTGATCCCGGAAAGGGAAGTGCCGCGGTGGAAATCCGACTTCCCGAGGCTCTCTATTACCGTGTGATTTCGGAGATCAGCGGAATCCCCATGAAAAATGAGTCCGACCTGCTCTCAACTCTGAAATCCCTGTCTGCCGTCAAAAAGGAGTTCGATAAATACAGCAACGCCATCCGCGAGGTTGACAGCAAGGGATACGGCGTTGTCATGCCCAACGTGGGTGAGCTTCGGTTAGAGGAGCCTGAGCTTGTCCGTCAAGCAGGAGGATGCGGCGTCCGAATTCGAGCATCTGCCCCTTCTGTTCATATGATCAAAGCAAACATCGAAACAGAGATCAACCCGATTTTGGGGACAGAGCAGCAATCGGAAGAGTTCATCCGTTTCCTCACAAAAGAGTTCGAGGATAAGCCGGAGGCCGTGTGGGACTCCAACCTGTTCGGGCGATCCCTTTACGAGCTGGTGAACGACGGCATCCATGCGAAACTGGATCACCTCCCCGACGACGCCAGATATAAATTCGGCGAAACCCTCTCCAAAATCATCAACGAGGGCAGCCAAGGGTTGATCTGCATTATTCTGTAAACAAAAAAAGACTGTTCGACATCGGACAGTCTTTTTTGTTGCAATTCAGGACAAAATTCATAGTTTATCCATTGACTTTTTGGTGTCCGAACGGTATAATTACTTCGCTAACTAACTAATTTCGCGAAAGGAGAACAACAGAAATGAAACGAACGAACGGATACGATAAGAAACCTCAGCCCATGATGCTGATTCACGAAGTTTGCCGCTTGATGGGTGACAAAATCCGTCGGGGCGGTGACAATTATCCCATTGTCCAGCGTTCGGGACGGCTTTTGATGATGGAGCTGTCAAAGGAAGACGGGCGAACCCAGTTAGATCTGGTGAAAGCCACCCACCTGAAGGCGCCAACCATCAGCGTAACCCTTCAGAAGCTGGAAGCGGACGGGTATGTTACTCGAAAACCGGACGAAAACGATCTTCGTGCCATGCGGGTATATCTGACCGATAAGGGGAAAGCCCTGGAGGACGGATTGAAAAAGCGTGTGGAAGAAGAAGAAAAATCCGCGGCAAGTGTATTGACGGAAGAAGAATGCGAAACTTTATGCGAGCTTCTTCTGAAGATCCGCGGTAATATGCTTACCGAATTAGAAAAAGACGAAAAGAAAGGGAATTCATTATGAACAAGCAAAACAAAAGTAATGTAAAGCTTTCCCGTTTTCTGAAACCGTACTGGCTGTTTGCGCTGATCTCCCCCATTTTCATGGCAGGGGAAGTGCTCATTGACCTCCTTCAACCCAAGCTGATGGCAACCATTGTCAATACGGTCGTGGAAAGCGGCGAGGTGGAGGACGTCCTCTCCACCATTCTGATGACGGGACTTGAGATGCTGGGTCTCGTGGCAATCGGAGGTCTGATGGGACTTCTTTGTGCCTATACCGCAAGTGTGGCATCCCAAGGCTTCGGAAACGACCTCCGTGTTGCTGCCTATAATAAGGTCATGTCCCTGTCTCTCCAGCAGACGGACAAATTTACCACGGGTTCGCTGATCACTCGACTGACCAACGATATTACCGCATTGCAGGATCTGGTACAGATGATTCTCCGTATGTTTGTCCGCGCACCGATCTTCATCATCGGCGGACTCCTCCTGTGCCTTACCTTGGATGTCAGCTTCGGTTATGTTGTATTGATTTCTCTGCCGTTCCAGCTGGCGGTGGTGCTGTTCATGGTATTCAAGGCATTCCCCAAGTTCGGCATCGTTCAGAAGAAGTTGGATAAGGTAAACTCCATCGTTCAGGAAAATGTAACGGGCGCCCGCGTGGTGAAGGCGTACACCATGGAAGACCACGAAATCGAAAAGTTCGACAAGGGCAACACCGAATACAGAAAAGCCAATTTCAGCGTGCTGTTCCTCATGTCCACCGTTATGCCCGTGCTCATGATCATCATGAACCTGTCCATCCTTGGGATTATCTACGTGGGTGGTATCCGAGTCGATGCTGGGGCTGTCAAGGTCGGTGACGTTATGGCAGCGATTCAGTATATTTCTCAGGTTCTCATGCACGTCATGATGGTTTCCATGATGTTCCAGCAGATTGCACGAGGAAGTGCCTGCGGGGAACGTGTCCGCGAGCTTCTTGCCACCGATCCTGTAATCAAGGACGGTACAGTAGACAAGGGAACGGAACAGGGAACCGTACGCATGAGAAACGTATCCTTCCGCTATCCCAACGCACAGGGCGACTACGTCCTCAGCAATATCAATCTTGACATCAAAAAGGGAGAAACCGTTGCCATCATCGGTTCTACGGGTTCGGGTAAAAGCTCCCTTGTTAATCTGATCCCCCGTTTCTACGATGCGGTGGAAGGTGACGTGTACGTGGACGGCGTAAACGTAAAGGATTGGGATCTCCACGCACTCCGTCAGAAGATCGGCTTCGTTCTGCAGAAGAGTGAGCTGTTCTCCGGTACCGTCAGCGACAATATTATCTGGGGTAAGGAAGGCGCTTCTGCCGAAGAAATCAAGTCTGCTGCGGAAATCGCTGAAAAGAAGCAAGTCGGATCGTAGCCATGTCGTTC
>JAZQUQ010000303.1:0-3381 GCA_045631365.1 Eubacteriales bacterium
CTTCCGTTGCATCCACCGTTCTCACAACCGAGGCTCTCGTTGTGAACCAGCCCGAACCCGAACCGGCAGCACCCGCAGGCGGTATGGGCGGCGGCATGGGCGGCATGTATTAAGCCCGGAGCCCGGGCGGGCATTGAAGAAACGAAGTTTCTTCCAAAGAATCCAACGGATTCTTTGTGGCATCGGCACTTTTGAAGCTGAAAATGCACGCTAACCCACGAGGGGGGAGATAGCTGAAGTTTGGCTATCACCGTATCGTTGGGTGCAATTCCATTCAATTTAACAAAGAAAGCCTTGGAATCGCAATGGTTCCGAGGCTTTTTCTATGTTGTACAACCAAAACCTCCCACCCCTATGGTACGCACCGTAAGGGATGGGAGGTCTTCCTTTCTTAATTGTCATTTCTCCAATAGTTCTGCCGTACGCTGCACGTCTGCGGCACACAACTCGATCATTTCTTCCACACGGCGGCTGACTGTTTCCGCGATCTTGTCCCGATTTGCCAAAAGATCTTCGGCACAGCGGAGAAGCTCCGCGGACTGCAGGGTCTGCACGGGGAGAATATAGGGCTGCTCCAGCCGTTTCATCACGGAGTCAATCTTCGGGTCGTAGGACAAACCGATGGCGGGCACGCGGGCGCATCCGCTGAAAATCAGCATATGGAGCCGCATTCCGATGACAAGACGGGCGCGGGAGAGGATTCCCACAAGCTCCGGTGCCGTATCCGGATGGGCGAGGAGGGAGTAACCGTCCTTGCCAAGGATGGCGTTGACCCGATCTGCCGCTTTTTGGCAGATTTCCGTATCGTTCTGCGGCTGCATGGGGATAAACACGGGTCGGAGCCCATACCGTTCCGCAAGAACTGCACACGCCGCGGCGGTCTCTTCCATGAGCCGATCCTCGTTCATCGCTTGTGCGGACTTTCCTTCACAGCGGCGGAGGGATACGGCAAAAAACGGGACGTCCCCCGTGATTCCCCGTCGGAGAAGGGCTTTCTCCAATTTTTCCCCCGTGTACATAGGGGTCAGAAAGGCGGGGTCGGCGGTGACCTTTATTTTGGCTCGCTCCATGCCGAGAGAAACAAGCTCTTCCAGCGAATCTGCGTCACGAAGGGTGATTCCGTCTGCAAGTCCAAGCACGCTCGCCGTGATTTTACGGTTCCTCTCGTTGCCGATGGGGCCGATTCCGTTGGCGTAGACGTAAACTTTAGTCCCAAGCCGCTTTGCAAGACGGATCACCGCAGCGTAATACCACAGGCTTCGGCTGCTGGTGCCGTCCTGAAACAGGGTACCGCCCCCCGAGATCAGCAGTTTGGCACGGCTCAGTTCGCGGATAACCGCCAAAAGATTGGTTCGCCCCACGCATCGGATCCCGCCGCTTCCGTTTTTGGGGCGGTTCTTCTTGGTGATACGGGTCAGCGCCGCCAGCTTCACATGGGGGATTTCTTCTGCCAGGCTTTGGCTGATTGCCCGAAGAAGGGTCTCGTCCCCCAAATTATCGAAGCCGTAGTAGCCGCTAATCACCACGTCCGCAGGCCCGTTGAAGGGGACGGGGGAGCGAAGGGTTTGCGTGTACATTTCCGCATAATCCCGCGCCATCCGTTCGGCGGTGTAATACTTCAGCACAACGGAACGGCACCATTCGCCCCGTGCCTTCCGTTCCTCTTCGCTTTCCGCAAAAAGGGCAGTGATGTCACGGTACAGGGATTCTTCGTCTGCCGCGGGATATCCTCTGCAACAGAAATTGGTGTCCATGGCAGGGGAAAGCACACTTTCCTCAAAAATACCGAGGGCGCCTTGGTTTCCTGCAATAATGACAGGCTTTGCCGCTGCCATTGCTTCCAAGGCAGCACGGGATACACCCACAAACACATGGGCGGATGCCATAATTTTGTTGACGTCGGAACGGTTGTTGGTCATGGTAACCAAATTCCGCCCCGCTTTTTTGTTTACTTCATCTGCCATGCGTTGGATGGTGTCGAATTCCGTTCCCCCGCCGCCGATGATGATATCAAGATTGGGGATTGCCGCTGCCAGCCGTTCCGCAATCCGCACGATACGGTAGGCGGGATCCGCGCGGTCCGCATCCAGACGGCTTACGTAGACCAAACGGTTCCGTCCGTGCTCTTCCAACCCGAATTCGCCGAGAAAATCGCCGCAGGGGACGAGGGGAGAATACTTCTCCGTATCGATTCCGTTGATGGTCACGCTGATTTTGTCTGCGGGATATCCGTATTCCTCCACAAGATAATCGGCGATATCGTCGCTGACCGCCATGGAACGCTCACCCCAGCAGGAGAGCCGCCGCCACAGGGGATTGACGGCAAAATTCAAATGGGCAGAGGTGACAAAGCGGAATTTATGTTTTTTCCAAAGGAGTCCCAACAGGAAGGAGGGAATTCTGGCATGGGAGTGAACGAGGTCGTAATCCCCCTCGGTGATCAGACGACGGAGCCCCTTCATGGATGCGGCAAGAGCGGAAGGAGACTTACGGTCAAGAGGGAGCTTGACGTGGGGGATGCCTTCTGCCGAGAGCATATCCGCATAAACACCGCCGTTTGAAACGAGGGTGACGGTGTGGCCCATCTTTTTCAGTTCTCTGCAAAGCTCCAGAATATGGGTTTCCGCACCGCCGATATCCATTTTCATGGTTACCATCAGAATTTTCATGCGTGGTTCCTCCGCTCGTTCCGATTATCTCTTTTTTGCCCCTTTTTTGGCGTTGATGGCTGCCTTTTTCGTTCCGTGGGCCTTGGATTCCTTTTTGGAGACCGCCCAGCCCCGTTCCTTCTTTTCCGCATAGCGAACGTAGACTTTTTCCGTGGTGTTGGAGACGTTTTTCTTCTGCTCTCCTCTTTCCGTCGGCTTTTTCTTGTTGCCGCTGCCGATGGGGGCGGATTTTTCGTTGTTGTTCTTTTTTCTCTCGCCGCCCGACTTGCCCTTTGCCGATTTTTCGCCCGAGGGTTTGTCACCGATTTTTCCGCCGGCGGTATTTCCTCCGGAGGGCTTTCCGGTCAAGAGTTCCTTCAGCATTTCCTTACCGCGGTCGGAGCAATAGTTCATTGCCTCATAGATCATGCGGCGGTTTTCCGGCTTGCGCCATTGGAGAAGAGCGCGCTGAAGCTGCTTTTCTCTGTAGTTGGTGGCGGTGTAAATGGGCTTTCCCGTAAAGGGATCAATTCCCGTATAGAACATAACCGTGGACGCTGTACCGGGAGTGGGATAGAAATCCTGCACCTGCTCGGGGGCAAGTCCGATACGCTTGGTGTACAATGCCAGCTCTGCCGCGTCGTCCATGGTGCTTCCCGGGTGGCTGGACATCAGATAGGGTACGAGGAACTGGTTCTTCCCCAGCTCTTCGTTCAAGCGGAGGTATTTCTCG
>JAZQUQ010000304.1:0-2142 GCA_045631365.1 Eubacteriales bacterium
GGGAATCGATATGAGCCGGACTGTGTTCCGCGATGTAAGAGATGCCTTTGGCGGAAGACTGAACAAGATTGTCTGCGGCGGCGCTGCGCTGGAACCTTCTCTGATTCCTGCTTTTGAGAATTTCGGTATTTCCATTTACGAAGGTTACGGTATTACCGAGTGTGCTCCTCTTGTTGCCGTTACTCCCTATTACAAGCGTGTTCCCGGTTCTATCGGTCCTTCCGTGCCCTGCTGTGAGGTGAAGATTGACAGTCTGGAAACCGATGAGAAGGGAAATCTCTGCGGTGAGATTCTGGTCAAGGGTGACAACGTGATGCTTGGCTATTACAACAATCCCGAGGCCAACGAGGCGGTCTTCACCGAGGACGGCTGGTTCCGCACCGGGGACTACGGATATCTCGATAAGAATGATTATATCCACATTACCGGACGAATCAAGTCTGTCATTGTTCTTGACAACGGTAAGAACGTATTCCCCGAGGAAATTGAGGAATATCTGGAACGGATTGAGCTGATTGCGGAAAGTGTTGTGATCGGCAGAGAAGAGGATGACGGCACAAAGCTGGTTGCGGTGATCTTCCCCCACTATGATAAGATGCCTGATGCATCCGAAAATGAGATTCGTACGGCAATTCAGAAGGAAATTACGGAGCTGAACAAGAAGCTGCCTTCCTTTAAGAAGATTCACAAGCTGGAATTCCGTAAGACAGAGTTTGAAAAGACGACAAGCAGAAAGATTAAGAGACATCTGGTGAAGTAAAAGAAAACAGTATGGCGAGAATGTTTTGCCATACTGTTTTTTGTATTGGGTTATTTCTTTTTCTTCTTCTTCTTCATAACGAAGAACAGGACGGAAAGGATGGCTCCTGCACCTCCGCCTGCTGCGATGGCTGCTTTGGTGAGCTTGGCCTTCTTTTCTGCCTTCCGACGGCGTTCTTCACGGGATTGGCTGAAGAGCCAGCGGATAGTGTTGGGATCGCTGTAGACCTTCTCCCAGATCATGTGACCTTCGCCGTCGAATTCGGTATAGGAGATGTTCTTGCCGCCTTCCTTGACTATGGATGCGTACATGATGCGTGTGGCTGCGACGGGGATTGCGGGATCCTCGGAGCCGTGGTAGGTCTTGATGGGGATTCGTGTGAGGAGTTTGGCGTAGGTGGGGTCTCCTCCTCCGCAGACGGGGATGCCTGCTGCGAAACGGGCGCCGTGACGCATCAGAAGATCCCAGGTGCCGAAGCCGCCCATGGAAAGGCCTGTGACGTATACGCGGTCTTGGTCTACGTTATACATATCTGTGATATAATCGAGGATTTCGAGAACAGCCTCAAGCTCGCGGGATTCGGGGACGGTGCTTGTGGAATAGTTGCCGTTTTCCCACGGGGTGTAGACCCACTGCTTGTTCTCGGGGCATTGGGGGATGATGACGATGGAATTGTAGATGGGGCTATCAACGTCATTGAACATGGTCTGGGGCATGCCGCTTAAAAACTGGCCATCGTTATCGGATCCGCGTCCTCCGGCTCCGTGAAGGAAGATCACGACAGGGTACATCTCGCCGCAGTCGTAATTCTTAGGGATATACAGACGGTACGGCAGGGTATAGCCGTTGGATTTCCAAAGCTCTTCCTTGAAAACATCCTTTACATTATAAGGCTCGGTGCGTTTAACTGTAAGCATAGTATTCCTCCGTATCATTTTGCTGTTACCTATATATTATATGTAGATTTGCGTTTAGTAAAGGGGGATCCGATGAAGAAATCATGAATATTACGGAAACGGATGAGGGAGGATGGAACAAATGGGGCGAAAATGTGGTATTTTGGGGAAAGTTGGAAAAAAGTGAAACAAAATGAGAAAAAGGGGTTGACAAAGGGAAGGTGGTATGGTATAATATCTTAGCTGTCTGAGAGAGACGGTTTTGAAAGGTGGATAAGTTTGAGGGAGAGCGAGTTCAAGCGAACTTCGAAGGAAACCTCGAAAAAACTTAAAAAAACTTTTGAAAAACCACTTGACAAAGACAAGCGAATGTGATATAATATCTAAGCTGACCGAGAGAGACCGACAAGATCGACAAAAACGATCAAGAAAGTTGAACGAAAGTTATGCAAAATTACTAAAGCTCATTGAAAATTGAACAACAAG
>JAZQUQ010000305.1:0-9473 GCA_045631365.1 Eubacteriales bacterium
GTGGAATCCTTTACCCATAAGAACAAGAATCAGGTCATCGTTTCCAAACGGTTCCTGTCCGAAGGGGACCGTGTGCTGATTGTGGACGATTTCCTTGCAAACGGCTGTGCGCTGCAGGGGCTCATTTCCATTACCGAAGCAGCGGGTGCCACCGTGGAAGGAATCGGTATTGCCATTGAAAAGGGCTTCCAGTTCGGCGGAAGAAGCATCCGCAATCTGGGATATCATCTCGAATCCCTTGCTATCGTGGACTCCATGGATGCGGCAACCGGTACCGTTGTGTTCCGTGAACAGGAATGAGGATAAAATATGAAAGTCGTATTGCAGAATCTTACGAAGATTTTCCCCCCAAGAGATAAAAAGTCGGGGAAGGAGGTTGTTGCTGTCAACGATCTCACCTTTGAAATCCCCGACGGTAAGCTGATCGGGCTGCTCGGGCCCTCCGGCTGCGGAAAAAGCACGACCCTTTTTATGATCAGCGGTCTGCAAAAGCCTACGGGAGGAAAAATCTTCTTCGGAGACGAGGACGTGACGGAGGTTTCCACGGAAAACAGGGGGATCGGGCTGGTGTTCCAGAATTATGCCCTGTATCCTCACATGACCGTACGGCAGAATATTCTCTTCCCCCTGCAGAATTTGAAGGGGAAGGATAAGCTGACCAAGGAGGAAATGCTGAGCCGTGCGGAGGAAGCGGCAAAGTTAGTGCAGATCGGTGAGCTGATGGATCGGAAGCCGGGGGAGCTCTCGGGCGGTCAGCAGCAGCGAGTTGCCATTGCCCGAGCTCTGGTGAAGATGCCCCGTGTGCTTCTTTTAGACGAGCCGCTTTCCAATCTGGATGCCCGTCTCCGTCTGCAGACCCGTGAGGAAATCCGACGGATTCAGAAGGAAACGGGAATCACCACTGTGTTTGTCACCCATGACCAGGAAGAAGCCATGAGCATTTCCGACCTGATCGTGGTAATGAAGGACGGGGTGGTTCAGCAGATCGGAAAGCCTCAGGAGGTTTACGACAATCCCGTGAATCTGTTTGTGGCACGGTTCCTCGGCACTCCTCCCATCAATGTGCTGGACGGACGGGTGGAAAAGGGTCAATTGATGATCGGCGAGGATGCGGTTCTGCCCATTGCGGGGGTGGAAGACGGGGAAGTGACGGTGGGAATCCGTCCCGAAGGATTCGAACCCGACGAAAAGGGCCCCTTCCGCTGCCGATTGAAGAATATCGAGGTCATGGGACGGGACGTGAGCATTGTTTCCCATAACGATGCGGCAGAAGGCGGCCAGCTCCGCTCCATTATCAACGCCGACCACAAAATCGATCCCGCAAATGAGACGGTCTCCTACACCCTGAAGCCCCACAAGGTATTCCTGTTCAACAAAAAAACAGGAGAACGATTGGTGTAAACATAAATAACTGATATTGGAGGGCGGAAAACTTTTTGAAAAAAGCTTTTCCGCCCCCCACCCCCCACCTTTCAAAAACTTTTGCATTGTGTGGGGGGATTTTTTTGTCTATATAAAGTCCAAAGAATATACAAATCAAAACAAGAAAAGCCTGTTCGTGCGTCTGAAACAGGCTTTTTGTATTATGCGGCAACGCCCCCCGGTAAAAACTAAAAACAGTGACCCATTTTAAAAGTTTTTCTTCCCCCGCAAATTCAATTCAGCCCCGAGAGTATATTGTAGGCTTCGTGGTTGGTTTTGACTGTGGTGAGGGGGGTGACGGAGAGGTAGCCGTGGTGGACGGCGTCGGTGTCTTTGGTGAGATCCCCTTCGTCCTTGTGGAGGCAGACGCCGGTGGGCATATAGCGATCGTTGCCAACGGGCGGGAATTCGTCGGAATAATAGAGTCCTCCCTGACGGGTGATGCGGATCCCTTTGGGGGAGGCGGGGATGTTTATGTTATAGATATTGTTGACCGCAAAGAGCTTGTTTTTCGTGACGTAGGTCATAATTTCGTCCAGATGGGCGATGGCTTCCTCGTAATATTGAGGGGAGGTGGAGATGGAGAGGGAATTGACCCCAAGGTGTGCTCCCTCCAAAGCGGCACCCACCGTTCCCGAATATTGGATGTCCGTGCCGATGTTGTAGCCGCGGTTGATGCCCGAGAGGACAAGGTCGAAGGGTTTCTTCAAACCGAGGATGGCGTATCGGACACAGTCCGCCGGGGTGGAATCCACCGCAAACGCCGTGATGTCGGGGGCAAGGGAGACTTCCTTTACTTCAATGGGATTGTGGATTTCGATGGCCTGGCTCTTGCCGCTTTGCTCGGTTTTCGGGACAACGGGGGTGACTCCTCCCCATTTTCTGCAGGCGCGGATCAGGGGGATCAGTTGGGAGGCGTGCATTCCGTCATCGTTGGTCAGCAAAATATTCATGGCGTTCCTCGCTGTATTGACTTTTTTGGGGATTTTGTTTTCTTTCTTCCTAATTATATCATATGGAGCATGGGAAAAGCAAGGCGGAAACGAGAAAAAGCGGACTTGACAAGGGCGGGGGATGTGGGTATAATTGTGGTAATACGGAACAACCATTGGATACGGAGGAATTTTTATGGAATATTTTATCGGTATTGATCTTGGTACCTCGTCCGTGAAGCTGATGCTCATCGACGGGGACGGGAATATTATCCGAAACGTGACGCGGGAGTATGCGGTTGACTACCCACATCCGGGATGGAGCGAGCAGAAGCCCACGGATTGGTGGTCTGCGGTATGTGACGGGCTTCCTTCCCTCATTACGGCGGAAGAAGGGGCGGCGGTCCTCGGCATCGGTGTGGCAGGGCAGATGCACGGCCTCGTGGTTCTGGATGAGAAGGACAATGTGATCCGTCCCGCTATTCTTTGGAACGACGGACGAACCGCGGAGGAGACGGAGTACCTCAATTCCGTCATCGGCAAGGAAACTCTGTTTGACTATACGGGAAACATCGCCTTTGCGGGCTTTACCGCACCCAAGCTCCTGTGGATGAGAACCCATGAACCCGAGAATTTCGGGAAGATTGCAAAAATTATGCTCCCCAAGGACTACGTCAATTACTGTATGACGGGCGTCCACTGCACCGACTATTCCGATGGGGCGGGCATGCTCCTGCTTGACGTGAAGAACAAACGCTGGTCCCCCGAAATGCTTGCATTATGCGGCGTGACCGAAGCCATGATGCCTCGGCTTTACGAAAGCTATGAGCCTGTGGGAACGGTTCTGCCCGAATTTGCAGAACGGTTCGGAATCAACCCCAATGCGGTTGTGGTTGCCGGTGCGGGGGATAACGCTGCCGCCGCTGTGGGTACGGGTACGGTGTCGGCGGGAAAGTGCAACATTTCCATCGGTACGTCGGGGACGATTTTCGTGTCGGGCGACCGTTTTTCGGGGGACGTGAAGGAGGCCATCCACTCCTTCTGCCACGCGGACGGCGGATTCCACCTGATGGGATGCATTCTCTCTGCGGCGTCCTGTAATAAATGGTTCCTTGAGGAGGTTCTTGAGACCAAGGACTACAGCGGACGGGAGGCAAAGATCGACGAAAGCCTTCTCGGCAGAAACAACGTGTATTTCCTCCCCTATCTCATGGGGGAACGGAGTCCCATCAACGATACGGATGCTTCGGGAATGTTCTTAGGGCTTCGTCCCAACACCACCGCTGCCGAAATGCAGCTTGCGGTGCTGGAGGGCGTGGCTTTTGCCATCCGTGACAATCTTCGGGTCATAGAACAGCTGGGGATTTCCGTTTCCCGCAGTACCCTTTGCGGCGGCGGAGCGAAATCGCCCCTGTGGAGAACGATTTTCAGCAATGTTCTTGGCATGGAGCTGGATATTCCCCTCACGGAGGAGGGCCCGGGATACGGTTCTGCCATGCTGGCAATGGTGGGCTGCGGAAAATACGGCACGGTGAAGGAATGTGCCGATTCTCTGGTGAAAATCCGTGAGACCGTGAAGCCCGACCAGGCGTTGACCGCGCTTTACGAAGAACGGTACGGAAAATTCAGAGAGATCTACCCCGCGGTGAAGGAGCTGTTCGGGAAGATCAAGGGATAAGTTTGCAGGAAGACTATGGGATGGAAAGCCCATACTTGCAAAACTTGGTAAAATATAGTATAATAGATAGGTTCATCCCATGGAGCCTTGTATTTCCGGTTGACCGAGTTGGTGTGCCGTGGTATAATTTTATTACACCGTGATACAGGAATGAGGATGATAATCTTGAAGAAAAACAGAATTTTCCCGCCGAAATCCGCGGATCGGATTTTCGGGTGGGTGACTTGGCTTCTGCTCACTTTTACGGCGGCGGATGCTGCGTATATTTTCGGAATCGTGGTGGAAATGACGAGGAATCCCGCCCTTTGTCAGGTGGGGTATCACGCCGTGCCTGCCATGGTGGAGCATATCCTTGCTGCTGTGGTTCTGTACCTTGGCGGTATGGTTCTGATGAGCCGCGAGGGAAAACGGCAGGGGCTTGACGGATGAATTCTGACCTAAAAGAAAGGAGGAGGAGAACGTGCTGCGGAAGATTTTTCTTGAAACCGTCCGATCCCATGGAATGGACGGGATTATGGAGGAAAAAGGGGCGGTGATTGCCGCATACTCGGGCGGTGCGGACTCCTCCGCTTTGCTGTATCTTCTTGCCGAATACGCCGCAGGACGGGGAATCCGTGTGGTGGCTGCCCACGTGAACCACGGAATCCGCGGGGAGGAATCGGACGGAGACGAGGTTTTTGCCCGTGAAACAGCGGAAAAACTGGGAATTCCCATCCGCGTACTCCGTGCAGACGTGCCTGCCTTGGCGAAGGAACGGGGTATCGGCGTGGAAGAGGCGGCAAGAGAAGTTCGGTATGCCTTTTTTGAGGAATTGTCCGCCGAGTACGGGGGGGCTCCCGTGGCGACTGCCCACAACAGCGGCGATCAGCTGGAAACCGTCCTCCATCATCTGGTGCGGGGCACGGGACTGAAGGGACTTTGCGGTATCGATCCCGTCCGTGAGGGGAAGTTTATTCGTCCCTTGCTCGCATGCTCGGCAAAGGATATCCGTGAATTCTGCCGTGTGGAAGGGATTGCCTACCGTGTGGATTCCACCAATGCCCAAACGGAATACACGAGGAATTTTATCCGCCATCGGGTGGTGCCTGAGCTTGAGGCTCTTTGCGGTTCCCCCGAGGAGGCGGTTTTCCGCATGACGGAGCTTCTCCGTCGGGACAGCGATTATCTGGAGTCGGAAGCCCTTCGCCTTTGCCCCAAGGGGGCGGCGGAATTTGACCGAGCTTCGCTCAACGGCCTTCATTCTGCCATTTCCGCAAGGATTCTGCGGAATCTGTACGGGGATTTTGCGGGATCGGGGGATTCTCCCGAGGCGGTCCACGTGAAGGCGATGCTGGAGCTTTCGGCATCGGAAAAACGGGAGGGAAGGGTCAGTCTCCCCCGCGGAATTGTCTTTCGGGTGACGAGAGGGACCGTTTTTTTTGCCTCTTCGGACATGGAAAAAAACGGTGATGCAGGGGAGGATTTCCGCTTTCCCATGAGTCCTTCGGGCAGCGTTTTTGAAAACGAACGGTACAAAATCGTGGTTTCACCGAAAGAACACACAGATTGCACACAAGAGTATGAAAATATTTACAAATTATCAATACACAAGATGCTGTGTTCTGATAAAATAATAGGAGCATTATACATTAAATACAGAAATCAGGGCGATACTTATCGATACGGCGGGTTGACCAGACGGGTGAAGAAGCTGATGATCGACCGAAAGCTGACAGCCGATGAGAAACGCCTTCTGCCTCTGCTTTGCGACGATGACGGCATTTTGTGGATGCCCGGCTGTCCTCTTCGTGAGGGAACGGACGTCGCTGAGGGAGAATTTCTGCATCTATATTTTTTTGAGAAAAGACGGAAAAAGGAGATTTTGTAATGGAACATAAAGCAGCACTGGCAAGCGATATCGATCACGTTCTGGTATCGGAGGAAGAGCTTGACAGAATTGTGGGTAAAATTGCGGCGGAAATCGACCGTGACTACGGAGACGGGGACAAGAGCCTTCTTCTCCTCGGTATTCTGAAGGGAAGCGTGGTCTTTATGGCGGATCTGATGAAGAAGCTGACCATTCCCGTGGAGATTGATTTCATGAAGGTGTCCTCCTACGGCAAGGGTACCACAAGCTCCGGCAGAATCAACATCATTCTCGACCTGCAGAGAAGCGACCTTTCCAGCAAGGATATCGTTGTGGTGGAGGATATTATCGACAGCGGAAAGACCCTTTCCTACCTGACCGAGTATCTGCGGATCAACGGGGCGCGCTCCGTGAAGACCTGCACCCTTCTCGATAAGCCTTCCCGTCGTGAAGTGGAATTCGTTCCCGATTACAGCGGGGTCGAGGTTCCCGATGAATTCGTGGTGGGCTACGGTCTCGACTATGACGAAAAGTACAGAGCGCTCCCCTTTGTAGGCGTTCTGAAGGAAGAAATCTATACGAAGTAATTCTATCTGCCCCTCTCCCTGCATACCTTAGCGCGGTACAGTGTTTTTTTCTGCACCCTTTTGGGGATTTCGGCATTGAACTATTTGCAAAGACAAAGAAAGGATTCAGCGTAAAGTAATGAAGAACAGCTTTAAAATAGCTCTTTTCTATATTGCTCTCATCGGCATCATTATTGTGGCAACCGCTTCTCTGTGGCAGAGCATTCCTCAGGAGGCGCTTACCTTCAGTGATGTGGTGGAACTGTTCCAAAAGGAACAGGTCAAGGAGTTCATGGTAGACGAAGAGAACAATCTGACCCTCACGGTGAGAACCACCCTGACAAACGGTACGGAAGGGGAGGCGATCTTAACCTATGAGTTGAGAAGTCTGGATTTGTTCCTCGAAAATTTGGGGGAAACCGTCAATGAACAGCACGCGGCGGGAATTATTACCGCTTATGACTATCCTCCGCCGTACAACATCCCCTGGTGGGTGTCCCTCATACCCTATGCGGTGGTGATCATCCTCCTTGTGGTGATGTGGATGTTCTTCGTCAGTCAGGCGACGGGCGGAAAGGGCTCCAAGATCAACGGTGTGGGCCGTTCCAAGGCAAAGCTGGTGACCGCAGACAAAGCCAAGGTCTATTTCAAGGACGTGGCAGGTGCGGACGAAGAAAAGGCTGAGCTTGTGGAAATTGTGGAATTCCTCCGCAAGCCCGACTACTTCACCAAGCTGGGTGCAAAGATTCCCCACGGTGTCCTTCTGATGGGCCCTCCCGGAACAGGTAAGACCCTTCTTGCAAAGGCCGTTGCGGGGGAAGCAGGGGTACCCTTCTACTCCATCTCCGGCTCCGATTTTGTGGAAATGTACGTGGGTGTGGGTGCGTCCCGTGTCCGCGATCTCTTTGATACCGCAAGAAAGAATCCCGCTGCCATCATCTTTATCGACGAAATCGATGCGGTTGGACGACACAGAGGTGCGGGGCTGGGCGGCGGCCACGATGAACGTGAGCAGACCCTGAACCAGCTCCTGGTTGAAATGGACGGCTTCGGCACCAACGAGGGCGTGATCGTCATTGCGGCCACCAACCGTCCCGACATTCTTGACCCGGCACTTCTTCGTCCGGGCAGATTCGACCGTCAGATTACGGTGAATTACCCCGATCTGAAGGGAAGAGAAGAAATCCTCAAGGTTCACGCAAGAAACAAGCCCTTCGAGAAGGACGTGGAGCTTTCCAAGATTGCTCAGACAACCGTAGGCTTCACCGGTGCGGACCTTGCAAACCTTCTCAACGAGGCGGCGCTCCTTGCAGCCCGTAAGGGAAAGAGCCTCATCGGAATGAACGATATCGAAGAGGCATCCACCAAGATTATTGTGGGTATGCCGAAGAAGAACAACAGCATCAAGCCCGAAGAAAAGAAGAAGACGGCGTATCACGAGGCGGGTCACGCGGTGATTGCACATTTGCTCCCCTCCCTGGACCCCGTCCGTCAGATTTCCATTATCCCCAGCGGCCGCGCTCTCGGCTATACGCTCACCCCTCCCGTGGAGGATAAGTACAGCGTGTACAAGAACGGTCTGAAGGAAGAAATCTGCGAGCTTCTCGGCGGTCGTGTGGCGGAAAAGATCATTTTCGACGATATCTCGGGCGGTGCGTCCAACGATATCGAGAGAGCTACCGCCATTGCGAAGAACATGGTCATGAAGTTAGGTATGAGCGATGAGCTTGGCCCCATCCTCTACGGTTCCGAGCATTCCAACGACGAAGTGTTCCTGGGTCGTGACTTCAACAACTCCAGAAACTACTCCGAGGAAACCGCGGCGAAGATTGACGCCGAGATCAAGAAGATCATTCTAGAGGCGTATGCAAGAACGGAAGAAATCCTTCGTGCCAATATGGATAAGCTCCACTTTATTGCGGAATATCTGGTGAAGAACGAAGTGATGGAGCAGGCGCAGTTTGAGCGTGCCATGAACGAGCCCGGTGTGACCATCGAGGAGCTGGAAGAAATGGTAGCGGAAAAGCGCCGCAAGAGTCAGGAAGAAAACGAGGCCCGTGCCCGCCGTCTTGCGGAAGAAGAAAGAATCCGCGAGGAAGAACGGAGCAAGGAAGAAAGCCGTCGTGAGGTTTCCAACAATCCCGTGGATAAGGCGGATCTGAAGTCTGACGACGAAGACTGATCCACACGGAAAACAAGATGAAAAAAGCTGTACTGTACGGATTCGTACGGTGCAGCTTTTTAAGTAAGGAAGGGGGTAAATATGGTGGGAAAAGGGAAGAAAATGCCGAAGGTGGTGTGGTTTCTTCTTCTGGCGGTGGGACTTACGCTGTTGAGTCGGAGTGCGCTCTACGAAGGGCTTACGGTGAGGGAATACGCGGTTTCCTCGGCGAACGTGACCGAGGCACACACCTTTGTGGTGGTATCCGACCTTCATGCCACTTGGTACGGCGAGAATCAAGAGGAGCTGCTCCGACGGATTGACGAAATCGCCCCCGATGCGGTGCTGATGCCGGGGGATTTTGCGGACGAGGAGCGATCCATGGAGGCCACGCAGGTGCTGATTACGGAATTGAGCAAGAAATACCCCTGCTACCTCACGGTGGGGAATCACGATCGCTGGTCCGAGCTGACGGAGGACACAAGGGGGCTGTTTTCGTCCTACGGTGCCGTTGTTCTCTCCAATGCCACGGCAGAGCTGGTGCTGGGGGAGGACGTGATCCGCATTCACGGGGTGGATGATCCTTTGTTTTATGAGTCCAAAGAGGCGTTCCTTTCCGCGGCGGCATCGTTCCGTCTGTCGGAAGGGGAGGTGGACATCCTCCTCTCCCACCGACCCGAGTACGCGGAGTATTACGCCCTCTGCGGCTTCGATTTGGCGGTGTGCGGTCACGCTCACGGGGGACAGGTCAGAATCCCCTTCCTCTTGAACGGACTGTACGCCCCCCACCAAGGCTGGTTTCCAACCTACGCAGGGGGACTCTACCCCATCGAAAACACCCACGTCCTCGTGAGCCGCGGCCTGATGA